>JAGXSD010000042.1 GCA_018333955.1 Erysipelotrichia bacterium | reverse complement strand
GTTTAAGAACAAACTTGAATCACAAGGCATGAACCAAAGCATGTCACGTGTGGGAAAGTGTATTGACAATGGACCGATGGAAGCCTTCTTTGGAACGTTAAAATCAGAAATATTCTATGGTAAGAAATTTGAATCTATGGATGAACTCATCCTCAAAATCAAACATTATATTCATTTCTACAATGAAGAACGATTTCAAAAGAAACTAAAAAGCTTGTCTCCGTTAGAATATCGAAGACAAGCTTACTCAGCAATTTAATTAATTCTTCTGTCTACTTGACAAGAGGCAGTTCATTTGGCATGTTCTTTAATTTTAGGAACTAGTTTTTATCTTACAAACGTGACTTTAATTGAATTAACGACACTATGAAGTTTGGTTCCAAGATCTACTGTGTCAGGAAACTCATAACTGATAGGCATATGTCTGACTAACACAATATTGTTTGAGTATCGTTGAAGAATATTACGAGAAGATAAGTTATATAACTCAATTTGTGATTCAGGAATAATATAGAACGTGATTAAATCTCCTGAAGTGCTTTCTGAAATATACCAAAGTTGAACCCCGAAAGGTCTAGCAATCACTACCAACTGATCGTCAAGACCTTGAGCATCATATGTGAATGAAAACATAGGATGATTCACCTGATGACGACCTTGACTTATTGTGGTTGGAAATCTCATCATGTCAAGTCGACCATTATATTTCAGCTTCAGAAGATCTCGTTGTTCTTTTAATGAGGTTATATCGTTTTCAAGTTGAATTTTGTTGCTTTCTAAGGAATTAACTTTTTCTTCAAGGAGTGCTATTTTCGCATCATAGGATGTCTTTAATGCACTTAATTCCTGATTAAGTAAATCATATTTTGACTGACTTACACATCCTATCAATAATACACTCAATAGTAAAACTGTTAATTTTTTCATTTCCCCTCCAAGGTTATAGTGTTGGTAATATTATATCAGATGTGTTATGTGAAAATAATAACTTTGTGTTTTTTTTAACAAGTTTATCTTTTTACGATGTGCGTGGATTTGATTGAAAAGCATCACAATTATTTCAAAAGATATTAGGCTTATTTGGTATTTCTATTTCCCATAAAAAAACATAAGTATCATAGTAGTAATATGATGGTTTTTTTGGTATTTTAAACACAGTGGAGGTTTTTATGTTTAAACCCGTCTTTGAAAAACAAAAAGCTTATTTTAACTCTCATGCGACTTTACCTTATCAAGCACGACTTGATGCGATTTCAAAACTCGAAAGCATGATTAATGCTTATGAAAAAGAACTTTGTGAAGTACTTCATCTTGATCTTCATAAAAGTGAAACGGAAGCCTTTTTAACTGAGATTCTTCCATTAAAACAAGAGATTACCTATATTAGAAAACACCTTAAATCTTGGATGAAACCAAAGAAAAAAGGAATTTCTTTAATCACATCCACGATGTCATCCCATGTCATGCCATCTCCTAAAGGAGTGGTACTCATTGTCTCACCTTGGAATTATCCTGTTCAACTCGCACTGATGCCATTATTATCAGCATTAGCTGCTGGCAATACGGCGATGGTGAAGGTATCAGAGATTTCGGGGCATACAGGTGAATTTCTAACTCGCATCCTTAATGAAACTTTTGAACCGCATCATGTTTTCGCAACTGATGTTGCCCCAGAGGAATTTGCTGATTTACTAGACTTACCTTACAATCATTTATTCTTTACAGGTTCCCCTACCATAGGCAAAATCATGATGAGTGCAGCGGCTAAGCATTTAACCCCAGTCACCTTAGAATTAGGGGGTAAATCTCCAGCCATCGTGATGGATGATGCGAATGTGAATGTGGTGGCCAAACGAATTATATGGGGTAAAGGACTCAATTGTGGTCAAACTTGCATTGCCCCTGATTATGTGGTCGTCCATGATTCTAAAAAAGAAGCATTAGTCAATGCGCTTATTGAAGCGATTAAGACTCAGTTTCCAGATGCACATATAAACATGGAAGTTCCCAAAATTATTAATGAGCGTCACTATAAACGTTTAGTCTCCTATCTTGAGAATCAAGTCATCTTATTTGGAGGGGAGCACAATGATCAAGATCATAAGCTGGCCTTAACACTCATTGATGAACCATCCTTTGATTCTAAACTGATGCAGGAAGAAATCTTTGGACCATTACTCCCAATTATCTCGTATCATAGTGATGAGGAGCTTCATCAAATCCTAGACCAACATCCCAACCCTTTAGCACTGTATTTATTCACTGAATCTAAACATCATAAAAACACCATCATCAAACAACGTGGCTTTGGTGGTGCGGCTATCAATGACTCAATTATTCATATTGTATCTCCAACCCTTCCATTTGGTGGAGTAGGGAACAGTGGTATGGGATCATATCATGGATTTCATTCATTTGAGACTTTCTCTCATATGAAAGCCATTGTGGATTCCCCGACATGGTTTGATTTATTCTTTAAATATCCTCCTTATACCCCCACAAAACAAAAACTCATTCAAACCCTAAGAAAGTTCGTGTAATGATGGCTCTACAAACCTTTCCTTATGAAGTTATCACATCATCCCCTCGCTTTGAAGTTAGAAAGATGGGGGAGTATTTTGTGGTGAAAAGTAGTGTTAAAGAGAACATGGGCTATGAAGGGTTTAATGATTGCTTTAGATATATTAGTGGGGATAATGAAACAGGACAGAAATTTAGTATGACAACCCCAGTCATAAATAAACTTGATGATCAACGCATGCAAGACACGGCATTTGTGTTACTCAATCAAGATCAGTTTCCTAACCCGCATGGACATGCTCGTGTTGAAAAGGTTTCTTCATCGACGATGGTGGTTATCAAATTCAAAGGAAATATTTCCCAAGCCATCATTCATCAGAAAATTCAAGAACTCAAAGCTTATATTAGTTCGCAAAATTATGACATCAAAGATGGTCCATGGTTAGCACGATATAATCCACCGTTTATTCCAGGATTTTTAAAGCGTAATGAAATCATGATGGAGGTTGTTCATGATTAAATTCATTTTTAAACTCATTAAAAGAATCTTACTCTTAATCTTACTTTTGTTTTTAGGATTACCATATTTTATTCCTCGTGATGGCCGTGAAGGTGTACCATCTCAACCATTTGAAAATTCACTATTTGTGAACACATCCCAAGGCATTCCCATTCATACCCGTATTGACCAACCGACTCAACCCATGAAAGGTCAAATTATGTTGGTGCATGGATTAGGAGGTTCAACCTTCTCCTATGAAGATAATGCTCCATTTCTAGCATCTCAAGGATATTTTGTAGTAAGTGTGGATTTACCTGCTTTTGGGTTTTCAAGCCGACAAACAGGACTGGTTCATTCTCAAGAAAATCGTGCGATGTGGTTATGGGATGTCCTGAATCAAATTGAGGTTTTATATAACTTACCAAGCACATGGATTTTAGGAGGTCATTCCATGGGGGGATCAGTTGTCCTTGCCATGAACAATGAACAACCCAATAAAACACTAGGTTTAATTCTCATTGATCCTGCAGTGAGTGGAAGAAACACACGAGGACGTTTACTTCAAGGTGTGGTTAAGTATACTCCAGTGGGAGAATGGTTGCGAGTATTTTTAACCTATGGATTACTGAATGAAGAGCAGTTTAAATCTTCTTTATCTTCGGCCTATGGAGTTGAAGCCACCAAAGAGCAAGTGAATGCTTACTTGCGACCACTTAGAATTAAAGGAACGACGCAAGCCTTAAGAGAATTTTTTGCGACATCATCAAGTGTAGGTGTCGATGAATGGTTAACACCCCATACAAAAACCATTGTGATATGGGGAGAAGACGATGCCTGGATTCCAGTAACTCAGCTAGAAGCAATCGAAGAAGTCGCCAAAAATCTTCAAACATTTGTGCTACCTAATGAAGGTCATAACCCTATGGAGACAAATCCTGCATTGTTTAATCAATCCTTAATAGAAGGATTAAATAAGTGGAGAAATCAAGAGTAACCATCATCATCTGTGTGATGGTTTTCTTATTTAGTCCCCAAGTTGCTATGTAATCATGTATAATGAAGTTACCTTATTCACGTCCAGGGAAACTCTATTTTGTAAAGATGATGTTAAGAAGTACACTAACCTAGGCACGACTGAATGAACCCCTCTATAATATGAAAGAAGGAGTTAGATTATGAACATTGGATTAATTGACTTAGGTTCCAACTCAATTCGTTTAGTTATTTATCACTATGGTGAAGGTCAACTGACCAAGTTATTCAATTTGAAACATGCCGCTAAAAGTATCCTTTATGTCAAGGATAATAAGATGTCCATTGAAGGAGTCGAAGTCATTGTTTCCACGCTTAAAGAGCTCATTTTTGTGGCGAAGACCTATCATCTAGATTACTTTAGAATCTTTGCGACCGCATCACTTCGAAACATTGAAAACTCTAAAGAAACCATAAGTGCGATTGAATCGAGTATTCATCATCCTATTGAACTTTTAAGTGATCATGAAGAATCTTCCTACGGTTTTGAAGCGGTGGTGAAATATGAAACACTTCCAAAAGAAGGTCTTTCAATAGATATTGGCGGTGGTTCGATGGAAATCACTTACTTTGTGGATGGAAAACTTATTCATACGACATCGATCCCTGTGGGGTCACTCAACTTCTACCAACAATATGTCTCCAATGTCCTTCCTAATGACGCGGAACAAAATCTCATGAGAGCGCATGCGCGCACCATTTTTTCAAGTATTGTTTGGTTAGAAAATAAAATGATTGATCATATTATTGGCATTGGAGGGACTTCACGAGCCATGGTCAAAATGAACAAAGTTCTTGATTTTGAAAAAGGATCTTCACTTTCATATAACACCATTTCCAAGATATCACGCCTTTCACCTATGCATGCTCAAGATATAATTCGAGGTGCACCGGATCGACTCATTACTTTAGTTCCAGGAGCAATCCTCATTGATGAACTCATGCAATATGTTCATGCGACAACGTTTACCGCATCAAAAGCATCACTGCGAGAAGGCTATTTATATCAAAGAATTCTTCAAGAGGGGTAATTTATGGCCTTTATTAACCGTGAACTAAGTTGGATTCAATTTAATGAGCGTGTTCTTCATCAAGCAACGTTAAGCACAACGCCTTTTTTTGAGAAAGGGCGTTTTTTGCATATCGCTTCAAACAATTTGGATGAATTCTATATGGTGCGTGTAGGTTCACTGCAAGAATTGTCTGCTTTAGTTGAATCCAATGACAATAAAACCAACCTGACTATTACGCAACAACTCAAACTCATCTCAAAGCAAGTTCAACACTTCATCGATCATCAAACCCAAGTGTATGAAGCTTGGATGAAAGAAGCACAGTCATATCATATTCATGTGAAAAAAGTATCTGATTTAAAGTCTAATGATCAAGCCTATATTCAAACCATGTTTAAATCTCATATTGAACCATTATTATCACCAATGATAGTGGATCAATCTCATCCATTTCCATTTCTTCAAAATAAACAAGTTGTGGTTGTGGCCTACCTTAAAAAAGGGAAGAAGAAAACGTTAGGATTGATTCCGATTGATCCAAATATTATCCCCCTCGTATTATCGCTCCCTTCAACATCCTCGCTTCAATGCATTATGGTCAGTGACCTTATTCAAGCTCATATTCAAAAGATTTTCAAAGGCTATGAAGTCGAAGCCATCACCAATATGAAACTGATTCGTAATGCGGATTTAGATTATGAAGGTAGTGATGATGAAGAACTGACCTTTAAAGATGTCATGAAAAAACTTCTTAAAAAAAGACAACGATTAGCCATCGTAAGAGCAGAGTTTAACCATCATCATCCTGAACTCATTAAAGAAGTCATTAAAAGAGTTTCAATCAAAACTCAACATGTGTTTGTGAATCCAATTCCTTTGCATTGGGCTCACTTTAAACTCATTGAACAATTCTGTTTAAAACGTCACCCAAATGCCTTCTTTCCTTCTATAAGTCCTCGTAATCCACTCCATCACAATCAAGAATCAATGATGGAGTTATTAAAGAAACAAGATGTGTTTCTTCATGTGCCATATGATCGCTTAGACCCACTCATTCAACTCCTTAAAGAAGCAGCCATTAATCCTAAAGTGGTTAGTATTAAGATGACACTCTATCGCTTATCATCTCAATCCTCCATTATTGAATCACTCGTGCAAGCCGCTCAAAGTGGTAAGGAAGTGGTGGTGATCATCGAACTCAAAGCTCGCTTTGATGAACAACATAACATTGATCACGCAACCACTTTAGAAGAAACAGGATGTCAAGTCATTTATGGATTTGAAGGATATAAAGTGCATTCTAAGTGTTGCCTTATCACTGAAGTTGATAAAGGTAAAGTGTTGACCTATACTCATACTTCAACGGGCAACTATAATGAAAACACCGCGAAACTTTATACCGATTATCATGTGTTAAGTACAAACCCACAACTTGGTGAGGATGTGAGAACGTTCTTCACATGGCTTCAATTGGGCGATATCGAAGCATTTAAACAGCCATTAAACTTACTTTCCACCTCTCCATTCACCTTCAAACAAAGCATTCTTCATCATATTCACCAAGAAATCGCGACTCATCTTCAAGAAGGAGAAGGTCATATTATCTTTAAAATGAATTCTATGACAGATAAAGATATCATGGAAGCTTTAATCTTAGCGGATCAACATGGCGTTCGTGTCGATTTAATCATTCGTGGTATTAATTGTTTAAGTGTTGAAGGGACCCACATTAAAGTTCGAAGTATCTTAGGTCGCTACCTTGAACATTCCCGAGTGTATTACTTTAAACATCATGGAAAAGCAACCGTGTTGATATCATCCGCAGATCTTATGACACGTAATACTATGAAGCGCATTGAAAGTGCAATCACCATACACGATGAAGTCATCCTTCAAAAGATACTACGAAGTTTGAATCTTCAACTTCGTGATGATATCGCATATTATGAACAAGTCAATCAACACTATCACTATCATGAAGGGCAAGATAGTCAAATGATGCATTTTAGTCTTAGTGAACTTAGTTCAAGTCAAACTCCAAAGCATCAAGGTTTTCTAAAACAAGTTTTAAATAAAGTGATACACAATTTGAAATCACAATCAAACTAAGGAATAGGAACGGTTATGATTCACTCTAAACAACTTGATTTGCACTCATGGCATGATTTTGAAGCATTGTTTGAAAAGCACAAAGGCGTTCGGGGAGGATGTTGGTGTGCGTATTATTTAGGACGACCTAAAGATTTTCGCTACGAAGAAAAAGAAAAGCACAAGCAAACTCATTTTGAGCATGTTCAGGAGTTTGGTTCAACCGGAATTTTACTTTATGATGATGAAACTCCGATAGGTTATGCTCAGGTCGCACCTTATCATGTGATTGAACGATATGATACCACGAAGGATTATATCAAACTTCCTCAAGACTATAAGGATCAACGCCAATGGCGTATTTCATGCATGTTTATTGATAAAGATTATCGTAAACAACATTATGCTAGCACCCTCTTTTTAGAAGCGTGTGATTATATTGCGCAAACAGGAGGAGGATGGGTGGAAGTCTTTCCATTTATTCAAGAAGGTGACAAACAACGTTTTGATTTCAATGGTTCGGTCGCTTTTTACACTAAGCATGGCTTTGAAGAAGTGAGTCAACTTGGGAAAAGCATTTTACTAATGAGGAAGTATATACAGAGTGTATCAACCTCATTGTAAAGAAAACTAACCATTTCTTTACAAAACACCAAAAACCTTAATCAAAGATTTACACTACCTCAACTGAAAAATCATGCTCAATTGGTATGCTTTCATCAGGAGGTTTTTATTATGAATTTTGTCACTCATTTAAAAATGGCTTCTCTATTCAAATCATCTTTTCGCTCGCATGCTTCCTTTAGAGCAATTCCATTTATTTTTGGGAATGTTAAACCCGATATTCGCTTCAATGGCTTATCATCTCCACATATGAAGAAGTACAACTTCATTATGTTTATGGATTACGTGAATGAACTACCAAATCTCATGGATTCACCGATTCGTTTTTCAATCCGATTAGGTGAAATTATGCATCATCTATGTGACTATTTTTGTTTAGCCCATCGTGATGAAACCCTATATCATCAACTCAAATGGCATTTCGATTATGAAAATGCATTGGAGAAACGTTTTGATCAACTCAATGAACCCTATCATGCATTATCCACAAGCATTGAAATACCCCATTATGATGATATCTTTGAATGTATAAATGAAATGAATATCTATTATGATCAGTTTCCTCATTCCATTGAGAAAGATATCGCCTTTACATTTAGTATGGTTCAACGAGTATCCATCATGCTTTTAAAACAATGTGAAAGTGTTGAGGTGTTTGATCATGAACATAGCACTATTTACTGATACATGCTTTCCACAAATCAATGGGGTATCCAATACGATTGATATGATGGTTAAAAATTTCATTAAACTTAATCATCAAGTTCATGTATTTGCACCTCATTATCATCCTTTACCATCATATCCAAGACTGAGTACATTTAATTCAACCTCAGTGTGGTTTTATCCTGATATGCGCATATCTCACTTTAACCTGAAGCGTGTTCGAGAGGTATTTGATGAGTTTAAACCCGATGTTGTGCATGTGATGAGTGAGCTCACATGTGGCATGATGGGAAAAATCATAGCTCAAGAGCGAAACATTCCTTTGTTTACAACCTTTACCACTCATATTGTGGAGTATGCGCGTCTTCATGGAGTAGGTTACTTATCACAACCCATTTGGTCATATTTAAAATGGTTTCATAAATCTTCTGCTCAAGTATTAGCTCCTTCCATGATAATAATTAATGAACTTAGGGATCAGAAGTTTAAACGTGTATCGTTATTCAAACGAGGCGTCGATTTATCGATGTATCATCCTTCATATAAAGCTGAAATGATTGATTCCTTTGATTTGAATGATGAATCGATCAAGTTCCTCTATGTTGGTCGAATTTCAAAAGAAAAGAATATTGAATTACTAATCAAGGTCTTTAATCATTGTTCATCATCTTTACCGATTCCTATGAAGTTATTTGTGATTGGGGATGGTCCTTTAAAACATGAGATGGAAAAAATCTCAAATAAGAATACCCACTTTCTTGGCTTTCAAGATAAAACTTCATTGGCGAAATGGTATGCTAGTGTCGATGCCTTTATCTTCCCTTCAATGAGTGAGACCTTTGGGAATGTTATCTTAGAGGCGATGGCTTCAGAAACACTTGTGGTTGGCGCAAAACAAGGTGGAGTGGGATGTATTCTTAATGAACACAATGGTATAGCCATTGATATGCAAAGCTATGAAGATATATTTTCTATCATGAAACATATTGCCTTAAGAAAGATTGATAAGACTCAATATTTAGAAGGGATGAGAAAAACATGTAGGGAGCATGATTGGGAACATGTGCTAAACGCACTTATCCAAAAATATGAACAGTCAATGACTTTCGATAAAGGGCTTAGTTCATTTAAGCAGAAACATCATTTAACTCATAAAAAACGAGTCAGTTTATGACTCGTTTTGTGTGTTTAAAGGTTTGATATGCTTTTCAATGGTTTTGCGATAAGGTTCTAAAAATGGAGGAAGTGATAGTTGCTTGCCTAGATTTTCTAACGATTCATCACATGTATATCCAGGTCCATCGGTTGCGAATTCAAAAAGTAATCGATTAAAGTCTCTTACATAAAGACTTTTGAAGTAATGACGATCCACAATCGATGAATTTGACATATTAATATCATTAATCCGACGATGCATCTCATTAAGCTGTTCTTCATCTTCCATTCTCCAAGCGATGTGATGAACACTGCCATAGCCTTGAACTTCACTCCGTGATGCATCCATTGTGACCACACATCGAGTATCAGCACGATGGGCATGACTGATGTAAAGCGTTGAATCTTGATCACTCATCACGCGTTTAAAGCCTAAAACCGTGGTAAGCCACTGATCAGCTTTAAGAGTATTATGCACATGAAGATGAACTTCACCAAGCCCTAGTATCGCATGTTGAGTGGGGATATCAGGATGAGGATTTGGATAAGAAGGAAGTGATTCTAATCCTTCTTGTGAAATAAGTCTAAGCTTTAGTCCATCTGAATCCACAAAATTAAACCCAAATACTCCAAGTTTATGATCAATAGGTTCACTTCTAAAATCAAAGGAGCGTAAACGCTCACGCCAAAAATTGAGTGATTCCTTAGAATTTACTCGTAGACCTAATCGATAAATACTATTTGAACCTGCTTGGGCAGCAGTCATATCGGGATAATCAAAGAATGTAATAGAGCTTCCTACTGAAGCGTTGCCGTCACCATAAAATAGGTGATAGGCGAAAACATCATCTTGATTCACGGATTTTTTAAGGACTTTTAATCCTAGGACTTGCGTGTAAAACCAGACATTCTTTTGAATGTCTTTCGTTAGACAACTCACATGATGAAGTCCTTCAATCGGTCTCATAAATCCACCTCTTCTCTACACTACAACTTTAAGATGCAAAGAGATAACTTGCAAGATTTATGCATTTTTTCGAACGATATGGATGCTTAATGTATCATCTTCAACATGCGCAGTGGCTTCATCAATCATACGAGCCACTACGAGAATATTATCATCACTTTTGTTTTCACCAAGTAAACTCCAATAGTATTCTTCCATTTCACTTTGACGTGGAAGATTAAGCATTTCTAAGAAATCTTTAAGTTCTTGATCACTAAAACGATTTGGTTTTAGAGTAAAGTTAAAGTGAGTTTCGTCGCGCTTAAATTTTAATTTGCTTTCTAGAATATAAGCTTTGTCATGAGTAAGAACACTCATAATTTCATTCGCAATCTTTAAACTCTTCATACAACGTTGTTTCATGTTGATTTCTCCTTTGTGACGAGTCCAATAATGATAATTAGAAACCCTGCGCCAAGGCCCCCCGCGAAGCCATTATTATATAAGTTAAGTCCACTGTAAAACATTCCGACATGATTCACAATAAAAACGTGTAAAAATCCTGCGACAATTCCCCACTTAAAGCCATACACCCCTGCAATTGGCGCAAGTGTCGTAGCGAATAAGATGCTAAGTATGGATGTGGTTGCACTCATTGGGAGTTGAGTTAACCAAGTACTCAAGATAGCACCTAAGATCACAGGGTAGATGTTTTTAGGATGTTTTCCAAATGCTCCAAAACCAATAATGGTAAAGATACCTGCAAGAGTTAAGCCATTTAAAACCCCACCAAGTATAAAGACCACTAAGGTACTTACGACCCCCACAAAAGCCATATTTAAGTGGGTCGCATGAAATCCACCTAAGACAATGAAATCAGAAATAGCACGTCCTGAGGACTTAAAAATACCTTTAAGGTTTTCAAAAGGATGCTCTTCAAAGAGTAATCCAATCACAAAAAACAAGAAGATTGAGATGACGGTTAAAATGATTAAGCGAGGATCATGTTGTTCATAAATGATACGAACACGCACAGCTTCAAATCCTAAACGACGTGCAATCGCATCATAAAGAATCGCCATAAGACCTCCAGTGAATCCAATATTGTAAAGATTGAATCCATCATGGAAACGCAAGAAATGACGACCTAAAGGCACAATAAGGAAACCAAGAATGATTCCCACTAATACTCCTAAACTAATGGAGAGTAATGTAGGATCACCATATCCAAACATGACATGAGAGATAATGGGTCCAACTGTTCCTGCAATAATACTTACTAAGACAACGGTTTTAAATTCTAGTTTCATGTATTTGGCATACATAAACCCACCGATATAAATAGGCAGTAAGTTGACAAGGTTCATCCCTAAGAAACTAAACCCATAGACGGTAAAAATGGAAGCATAGAGTAGTCCAGAAAGTTGCATCTTGAGTACTAACAAAATAACAATGTTCACAATCAGAACAAGCGCTGCATTGAGTAAGGTTGCACTTGCACCAAAAGCCGCAACATAATCTGTGAGTAGAAGAGCTGGCGATGTGTTAAGTTTCAAATACGAAGTCCACATCGTTAAGTCTTGATATGAGAATGCAATGATAAGCGTTAAGAGTGCCCATATAAACAATAATGATAATCTTGCTTGCGTGGACCACGTCTTAGTCAGTGATTTTGGTAAAGCCATAATGAAAAACTCCTTTGTACGGGTACCATTATATCAAAAAAGGAGTATACAAGATATGTGAATCTTTTAACGTATAAAAAAACCTTCAAAAAGAAGGTTTTTTTAACAGTTTTTCAATTGAATCGATTCGATAGGTGAAGTGTTTTCCATCAAACTCAGGGTGTCCATAACCATACTCGGCCCATACACTTTGCGCATTAATGCTTTGTGCGGCTTGAGCATCATCCAGTTTATCTCCAATGACTAAAACTTTTCCTTTTAAATTAAGTTGTGGCACGATGGTGGCTTTGCTTTGATAATTGAAGTCTTGCGCACAATGGATTTGATCAAAACCTTCAAGGATAGGATGATGTTTTAAAGCAATCTCGACATAGTATCGACGTGCATTAGTGAGTAGAATAAGATGCTTCTCCTCTTGAAGTAAGGTTTTAATCACATCGGTTGCATGAGGATACCAAGTGGTGGGGGTATTTGATAAATGTTCAAACATGGTCTTTGAATAGAGTGCACTGATTGATGTTCGCTCTTCTTCACTTACATTTGGAAGTAAGACCTCCCATGCTCTTAAAGGATTGTGACCTATGATTTGGGTGAGAGTATCATCACTCCACACTTGGTTGATGTAACCTTGTTCAAGACAGGTTTGACCGACTATTTTGAATACATGATGAGCATGACGCTTTGAATCAAAGAGGGTTCCATCATAATCAAAGATAAAGGTATCAAATGATTTATAGAGCATTGATGAGGTTGACCATTTCAATCGCAGTCATAGCGGCTTCAAAGCCTTTATTTCCAGCTTTAGTGCCTGCACGCTCGATTGCTTGTTCAATCGTGTCTGTGGTTAAGACTCCAAAGATCACAGGAACTTGAGATTCTAAACCCACATGCGCAACTCCTTTTGAAACCTCAGAAGCCACATAATCAAAGTGTGGCGTGGAACCACGAATTACAGCACCTAAGCAGATGACACTGGCATATTTTTTTGAATGCGCAAGTTTTGATGCAATGAGTGGAATTTCAAATGCTCCTGGAACCCATACTAAATCGATATTAGCTTCTTCAACTCCATGACGAAGTAACGCATCTTTTGCCCCTTCATAAAGTTTTGATCCGATAAATTCATTAAAGCGACCCAACACAATCGCAAAGCGTCCTTGTGGGGATGTAAGATGTCCTTGAATTATTGCCATGTTTATTTCTCCTCCGTTTCAAATTTCAACATGTGTCCTAATTTTGCTTTTTTAGTTTTTAAGTAATTTTCATTGGCTTCATTATGATTGAGTTGAATCGGAACGCGATCCACAATCTCAATGCCATAACCCGCAAGTCCAACCATTTTACGAGGATTGTTGGTCATAAGAATGAGTTTCTTCACCCCTAAATCACTCAGTATTTGTGCTCCAATCCCATAATCACGCATATCAGCTCCAAATCCTAAGGCAAGGTTTGCTTCAACGGTATCTAGACCTTGATCTTGAAGATGATAGGCTTTAATCTTATTGATTAGTCCTATACCACGACCTTCTTGTCGCATATAGAGTAAAATGCCACGACCTTCCTCAGCAATCTTTTTCATAGCCGCATCATATTGTTGCCCACAGTCACATCGTAGTGAGCCAAAGGCATCTCCAGTGAGACATTCTGAATGAACACGAATGAGCACAGGCTCACCGTTATAGATGTCCCCTTTAACTAAAGCCACATGATGTTCTTTGGTAATAAGATTCTCATATCCAATCATTTCAAACTCACCATAACGAGTTGGTAGTTTTGCACTTGCAGCACGACTCACTAAGTTCTCAGTTTTTCTGCGATAGGCAATAAGATCCACAATTTTGATGAGTTTTAACTGATGTTTTTCGCAAAATGCTACTAAATCATCACGACGTGCCATGGTGCCATCATCATTCATGATTTCACAAATAACTCCTGCAGGTTGCAACCCCGCAAGTTTCGCAAGATCTACCGCAGCTTCAGTATGACCCGCACGCTTTAATACGCCTCCACGGACTGAGCGAAGTGGGAAAATATGCCCAGGGCGTTTAAAGTCATTCGGAGTGGCGGTAGGATCCATGAGTTGTTTGATGGTTAATGCGCGCTCAAAGGCTGAGATACCAGTGGTGCATGCTTTTGAGTCAACAGAAACAGTGAATGCAGTTTGGTAGGTGTCGGTATTTTGTTCAACCATCATGTTAAGACCTAGTTGAGATAATCGCATTTCTTCCATAGGCATACAAATTAAACCACGACCATAAGTCGCCATAAAATTAATGGCTTCAGGAGTGACCTTGGAGGCCGCCATCAATAAATCGCCCTCATTCTCACGATCTTCATCATCCACCACCACAACCATTTTGCCGGCTTGAATATCGGCTATTGCTTCTTCAATTGTATTAAACATAATGTTCCTTTCAGGTGATATACCCATGTTTTTTTAAGAAGTCTTCATCAATCTTCGAGGAAGACTGTAGACTAGGTTTAATTAACATATCAAGTTCAATATTGACATGTCCATGCAAAGGTTCATCAAGTAATGTTGTCCATGTTGAGGTGGTAGGGATAATCGACACCACACATCCTTGACTTGTCACTTCTTGAATGGTTAATGAAACACCATTAATGGCGATTGAACCTTTAGTAAGACATCCTTTTTTAAGGGGTGGGGGGACTTCAATATGAATGCGAGTGGCCAAGCCATCTTTTGTCCTAGAAAGGATCTTGCCAACCCCATCCACATGACCACTGACAAAGTGACCACCGAATCGCCCATCAGAGCGCATGGCACGTTCTAAGTGAACTTTTTGCTGAAGCTTGATTGCTTTAAAAATCGTTGAGTTTACAGTATCGGAGACCACATCCACTTCAAAGTCATGTTTTCCAATATGCGTCACGGTTAAACATACTCCATGAGTGGCGATTGAATCGCCTAGTTTCATGTCTTCAAGGATCGTTTGAGCTTGAATTGTTAAACTTAATCCCTTGGCATGACGCTGTATCTTTTTTATCGTTCCTAATTCTTCAATAAGTCCTGTAAACATTAATTCACCACCTTTGCTTTAATGATGATGTCCGAGCCTAGTTGCTCGACTTGAGTAAATTCTAGTTGAATGGCTTGAGATAATGATTCAACACCAATATCACCCATGAATCCTTTCGCATCTTGTCCTCCAATTAGCTTAGGAGCTAACGCAATGTGGACTTCATGAACTATCTTTGCTTTAAGAGCTGATGCAATGATTTCACTACCTCCTTCAAGAAATAGTGAATCGATGCCTAAACTTCCTAAAATGTGCATAGATTCTTTGATATCAACATGTCCTTCATGTGAACCCACTTCAATGACTCGTGCACCTTTTTGAATAATAGTTTCTTTTATATTAGGGGGCATTAAAGAGGTTGTTAAGATGATTGTTTTTGATGCGAAGGCATCATTAAGAACTTTTGAGTGAAGGGGAATACGTCCTTTAGAATCAAAGATAATACGATGATGACATTGGTTATCTTGCTCTGGTAAACGAATGGTGAGAGAAGGATTATCAACGATAATTGTATTGACGCCTACGCCAATACTTGAATATTCATTACGTAACTGATGAACATAATTTAAGGATTGTGGTCCACTAATCCATTGTGATTCACCTGTTTTCGTTGCAATTTTGCCATCTAAAGTGATGGCTGCTTTAATCAGGACATAAGGTGTTTTGTGAGTGATGTAGTGATTGAATATTTTGTTCATATGGATAGCTTCATCTTCACACACCCCTACTTCAATGTCAACGTGTTGACTCTTTAAATAGGCAATTCCACGACCATTTACAATTGGGTTAGGATCTAAGGTTGCAACAACCACTTTCTTAATTCCTGAACGTGCGATAGCTTCACAACATGGAGGTTGTTTACCATGATGTGAACATGGTTCCAAGGTTACATACATGGTGGCATCACTCAAATCTTCATTGACTCGATTCAAGGCATCAACTTCCGCATGAACTCCTCCACAATGATGATGATATCCTTTCGCAATGATGCGATCATCTTTCACTATCACACATCCTACCATGGGATTAGGACTTGTTCGTCCTTTTGCACGTTGCGCTAGTTCAATGGCTTGTTTCATGTAGAGTTCATTCATAAAGGATCCTTTCAAACAAAAAACCTTCGAAATCCATTCGAAGGCAGTGATGTTTAAAGAACATGAAAAAATCATGTGTGTTCTCTTCTTTCATCCAGACTTTACTGTCGCTACCGAAATTACATCAGTTCCTGCACCATTGGTGCTCGCGGAGTTTAACCGCCGATCGGGAATTTCACCCTGCCCACGAAGACTTGTGATTTAGTTGTCGAGTACACTATAGCACTCTCAATTTGGTGTGTCAATGATGATACAGTATGAAAACATAAAATGATGTGATATCAACTTAACATGATAGAATTCGACTAATTTGGAAAATATTCACTTTCATCTTTAAACTCATTATAACAATCTTACAACATGATATACTTGGTATAAGAGTTTATAAGTAGTTGCAAAGGGGGAAAAGATGCAAAGAAAAACGAGTAAGAGGATTAAACGTGTTGGGGTGTTACTTTTTTCGTGTGTGTCTTTCATCATTTTAAGTATGTATAATTTCAATCCTTTTAAAACGTACACTAATGCGGATTTTAATATTTCCACGTATGTGAGTCCATATGATCAAGATCAGGATGGCATGGATGATCAAAGCGATATTTTAAGTTCAGTAAGAACATACATTGCCACTAAACCAAAATATCAAAGCAAGTATTATGGGACTGGTTACCCCGATGATGAATACGGTGTATGTACGGATGTAGTGGCCTTTGGTTTACTTGGTTCAGGCTATGATTTAATGATGTTAGTGAATAATGATGTGAAAGCACGAAATGACGTATATAAGATTAATACCATTGATAAAAAGATTGATTTTAGACGAGTGAATAATCTCAAGATTTTTTTTGATGAACATGCACTTTCCTTAACAATCGATGTGCATGACATTCACGCATGGCAAGGAGGGGATATCATAGTGTTTAAAAAACATATTGGTGTTGTCTCTGATAAACGTAATAAAAAAGGAATACCTTATGTGATACATCATGGTAGTCCTTATCAATTATTCTATGAGGAAGATATCCTTGAACAACGATCTGACATTATTGGTCATTATCGAATCAAACCACTTCCATAATACGTCAAAGGTTATAACTGACCTTTTTTTAATCTTTCAAAGATGGATTCAACTTGATTTCTAATATTCTCTTTTTTTACATCACTAAATTTTTCATAGGTTGAAACCATCATATTCATACGAGGATTATGTTTTAATTGATCTTTGTGGTCTTGAATATAGTTCCAATATAAAGCATTAAATGGACATGCACGCTCACCAGTAAGCTCTTTAGGATTATAGAAACATCCTTCACAATAATTTGACATCTTATTGATGTAAGCTGCGGATGAAACATAAGGCTTACTACCAATTTGACCTTGATCTTGGTACAGACCCATGCCAAGCGTGTTAGGAATCTCCACCCATTCATAGGCATCCGCATAGATGCCTAAAAACCACTGATGGACTTCATAAGGATTAATGTATGCAAGATTCGCAAAGTTTGAGCTAATCATTAAGCGTTGTATGTGATGTGAATAGGCATGGCTGAGTGAATCGCGAATGGTTTGATGAAGACAATTCATATCGGTATGACCACCCCAATACAACGCAGGTAAAGGATTCATAGTGGGGTGATTCGCATCATGGAGTAACTTTGGCATTAATGTATGATATTTATAAAACATATATTCTCGCCATCCTAAGATTTGACGCACAAAACCTTCAGCACTCGCAATGATGTCAGGCTGAGTGACCACCAAATCATGCACTTTGCGGCATACCTCATAAGGATTAAGTAGTCCTATATTGAGATAACTTGAAAGAAGTGAATGCGCTACAAAGGCATCCTCTTGAATCATATTATCTTGGGTATGACCAAAATAAGGAAGTAAATGTTGAATGAAATGATCGCATGCTTTGCGTGCTTGATGGGTATCGTATGCAAAATTAAAGTCATTAAGATTTCCCAGCTGATGAGAGAATTTCTGTTGGACTTCTTCAAGTGTCTTAAGTGTTAATTCATCCAACGTAAAAGAGATTCGTGTGTGTCTTGGTGGAATTGTTTTAAGAGGGTTTTGATTGTGTTTGTCAAAGTTAAAGGCTCCTCCTAAGGGTTGTCCGTTATGATCCATTAAAAGACCAGTGCTTATGCGTAACCGTTGATAAAATGTTTCCATACGAAATGATTTTGATTTAAACCATGGCCACATGACCCATTCATCACTAATGAGGTTATTGTCTCTAAAGAACGTGAATTTAAACTCACTCATGCCCTTTAGTGTTTCACGATGATGATATGATTTAGGAGTCATCATACTTACATCGAAAATTCCAAGTTGTCGACTCACTTTGGCCATCATTTCCAGTTGTGTATGTTGAGCACATGCATCAAGAGTCACGTGGTGAACATGAGGCGTGAACTGAAGACAAGCATGTGAAAAATGACGCATGACATTGAGGATCAATGCGGTTTTCTTAATATGGGTGTAAGGAAGATCAAGTTCTTGACGACTTTCAACGATGATCACATGATCTTCTTGGGAACATGATTTCAATAAGTCACTTTCAATATCACATTGGTCATTTAAAACCCAGATAACTTTACTCACGATATAATCCTCGCTTCTTCATCACAGGTTGAATCATTTTGAAGAATGAAAAGAATGAAGCATGAGGAGGGGATTGTATTAATGATTCAAACTCATTTTTTATCCACGTGATATTCACTTGTGATGAGAAAGCATTCATTATCTTTACCAACTCAACATCATCACACTCTTGAACAATGATGTCCGTAATATTGAATTCTTGAATCAGTTGTTGGCATGTTTCATAAGAATCACCTTCATAAACATCAATATTTTGAGAAACACAAAAGCTTAAAACATGATGAAGTCGATGAAACCCATATTTAAGTCGCTTGATGCGAGCGTGATCACAAATATAGACGTGCATGCTTGCATCCAGTTTTTTGCATCCAGATTCATGAAGAAGATTTAAAATCATATGACCCCTTTCTACCTAAAGATGCGTGAAGCGATTGCTTCATAACTACCCACAAGTTCAGGATTATCATCAGGTGAAACAGGAAGTCCTACGTAGGCATATTTTGAGATGTTTTCTAAATTGAATATATATGGCTTTGATGAGCCAGTGGAAGCAACCCATTGCCATGAACAATAATGGCTTGCGATGTCAGCATCCACCAGATGATTGAACATCCAATCTGCACCAACTTTCCAATGAATGCGTCTAAAATGTACAATATAGGAAGCTAAGTAGAGCCTTGCGTGGTTATGAAGATAGCCGGTATCGATTAAGGTTTGAATGAAGACATTCAACACCTTATTTGGAGTTGTAGCACTCATGATATCATCAGGAAGTTGTTTGGAATACTCTTCATCTTGAAGTCCGGTTTTATAATTGCCGATATTTTGATAAGATGCATGAGGATAATGAAAAAGTTTGTGCTTAAAATAGATTCTCCAAACAAGCTGTTTAATCAAGGGTATTGAAGCATCGAGTCCAAAGTGATGAATACAAATATCAATACATTCACTCGTTGAAAGAAGGCCACTACTAATATAGCGACTTAGATGAGTCACTGAACCATTCAGATAATTTCGATCTTGACCATAACGGATAGGATTTAGTCGAGATAAAAGAGATTGAAGATCTTCAAAAGAAGGGGAATACAAGTGTTTTGGTTGAACAAGATCAGGAAAAGATTCCTTTATATAAGAGGTTATTTGATCATGTGTTATGTATATTTTTTTTAGAACGTTCATAAGAATATTGTATCTCATCTTTGAAAGATTACATGTCTTATGCATAAAAAAAAGGCATTTCTGCCTTGCATATTATATTTCTTAATCAAAACAATCGTGGTCTAATTCACGTTCTTCCTTCATGACGTGAATTGAGTGAGACACTTCCCAAGCAATAAGTACCGTCACAATCACGTGAAGCACAATAATCGCCCCCACAATAAACAAATCTTTATACTCACGGATTAAGATTAAACGTAAAATCTCGGCGGCGAGATAAAACATAAGTGCAAATGAGATACCTCGACCTAAGCGAATTCGTATATCCGTTGAAGTTTGGTTGTATTTAAGTTTGACGAATCGTGTAAGGGTAATGATAGAAGAATAGATGATTATTAATAAACCAACAAGTTCCATCATCACAATCATAATTTTGGTAAAGTCTTGTACGAAGTATTCAATAAAATGATAAATTGTCTCAAACATAGTGCGCCCTCTTTCTCGTGAAAAATCTCACACATTTTTAGTATACCATCTTAGATTTATTTGACAACCTTATTTGTGAATTTTAATCACAAACTTTTGTTTGAGTAAAGGTGTCCATATCTAAGGATATGATTTAAAAATGATTCGATGAGTGTGAACTCATACTCAAAGAGTTTACTCCTTTTATGACTGAATGTATAGAGGTAATTTGTGAAATTATTCGTTTTTTAACATTAAATTGTGAGAGAATTTAAAAGAGCGATAAGTTAAGCGTTTTCATATTCTTGTGCATAAACTTTGCATGCAAAAGACCCTCCATTAGGATCATATTTTAAAACTTCATTGACGCATAACTGAGCGCTCATCATGACAATTGGAATTCCAGCTCCAGGATGGATTGATGAGCCTGTATGATAGAAATGTTTGATTCCTTTAAACATAGGTTGAGGTCTGAAGTTATTACTTTGTCTTAATGTTGGCGCAAGACCGAAGGTTGCTCCATAGTGGGCATGAACTTGTTTTTGCCAATCTAGAGGTGTAAGGATGGTTTCACTGACGATATGATCACTTAAATTTTCAATAATGTTTTCACTCGCAATGCGATCAAAGATTTCTTTGCGATAGGATGCAATGAGTTTGTCATCCCAAGTGTGTGGAAATCCTTTTAGATTAGGAACAGGGACAAGAATGTATAGCGCTTCATGTCCTTCTGGGGCAAGACTTTCATCAAGTTTAGAAGGAACATAGAAATACATGGATGGCGTAGGGGGTAGTTTAGCACTAAAGATATCTTTGATGTTTCCTTCAAAATCTGGGGACAAGTATAAATTATGAACATTGAGATGATCTAGTTTCTTGTTTAGACCCAAATACATCATAAACGCAGAGGATGAGTAATCCATGTTTGAAAGTTTTTTGTTGGTGTATTTAGGGCGATGCTTTTCGTTCTTAATCAGTTCTCTCATTGCATAAGGGAAATCCGTGTTATTAATCACGATATCAGCACATAAGATCTCTTCACCAATGACCACCCCTTTAGCTTTCAAATTACTAATAAAGATTTCATCGACCGTTGTATTTAAGATGACTTTTATACCCATTTCTTGAATGAGTTTTTCAAGTCCTTGAATGTAGCCATACATTCCACCTTTAAAAAACCATATACCATATAAAGTTTCAACCATAGGAATAATGGAGTAAATCGAAGGTCCTACATAAGGTGAGATTCCAATATATAACGTTTGAAAACTGAGTAGTTTTCTTAGTTTTTCATTCTTCACAAACTTAGATACTGAATGATATGCAGTATCAAAGGTTTTTAACTTAAATCCATTAAGAAGGGTTTTAAAGTTTAAAACATCACTCGCCTTATTAAATGTTTTTTCTAAGAAATGTTCTTTCGCAATTATGTATCGGCGATAAATATCATTAAGATAGTTAAAATATCCAGATGCTTCTTGTTCACTCATGCCTTCAAGAAATTTGGTAAGATGCACTAAATCTGTATTCACCTCAACTTTGTCTTCTTTAGAAAAATAGACATTATAAATTGGATTGAGTTGAGTTTTTGTATAGTAGTCTTCAGGATTTCGAAAGACATATTTAAAAACCTCATCATAAAGTTGAGGCATCATCACAATCGTAGGACCCATATCAAAGGTAAATCCATCTTTTTTTATTTGATTGATCTTTCCACCGATTCGCTCATTCTTCTCAATAATCGTGACATCATATCCATGATGTTTCAGTTTTATAGCACTTACAAGGCCACCAATTCCAGCCCCAACAATAATCACTTTTTTCATACATTTCTCCTGAGTCTATTGTAAGACAAGAGACAAGGGCTATGCTATACTTTTGATATGAAATTGAGTCAAGCCTATCACCGATGTGAAAAGATTATTCAAAAACACTCTAAATCCTTCTATATGGCGTTTAAAGATCTACCCCTTCATAAACGTCAAGGAGTATTCGCAGTGTATGGTTTTTGTCGTGAAGTGGATGATGCAATAGATGAACTTCAAGATATAGACAAACTTCATGAATTTGCTTCGGCACTCGATCACTTAGAATCCATGAATGACAATCATCCGATATTATGGGCTTTGTCAGATACCATACAACGCTTTAATATTCCATTAACACCATTTAAAGATATGATTATTGGTCAAGAAATGGACAACCACTTTCAAGGCATCAAGGATGAAGAAGCATTATTAAAGTATAGTTATCATGTGGCGAGTAGTGTAGGACTTATGTTATTACCAATACTAGCAACCCAACATCATCAACGTATCGAACAAAGTGCCATTGAATTAGGATATGCTATGCAGATTACGAACATACTACGTGATGTTGGTGAGGATTATCATCAAAAAAACAGAATTTATCTACCGCAATCGCTCCTCAATGATGAGATTATTCATGCCATTCAAGACAAGAAAGTGAATGATTCATTCATAAAGGTGTGGGAACATCTTGCGAGTTTAGCCCTTAAGTTTTATGATCATGCGATTGAAGATTTGAAATACTATGATCAAGATGCTCTTGTTGCGATTACGCAAGCTATTGTATACTATCGAGGTATCCTTAATGCAGTAAGAGAAAATCACTATGATTGTTTAAGTACGCGCTGTAAAGTTAAGGATTTCATTGCATTACAAAATCAAGTTCATCAGTTGATTAAAAAAGCAACCTTAGAAAGGACACAACTCAGTTTATGAATAATGTTTATGGTCTTATCGTCTCATTTGCGTATATCTTTGTGATTATTGGGATTAGTACTGTACTTTCTGCGAAGAAAATCTTCAACGGAGAATCTTCACGAAAGTTTATTCATATTATGGTGTCGAATTGGTGGTTTATTGCGATGTTCTTTTTTGATAATGTTTGGATGGCAGCCATTACTCCAGCTGCTTTTGTGATCATCAATACGTATTCATATAAAAATCAAACCTTTAAAGCTATGGAGCGTGATGGTTCAAAGAAAGACTTAGGCACGGTGTATTATGTCATATCCTTGCTTATCTTAACGCTTGTGACCTTCACACGTGGATTAGAAGCCATTGGAGCGATTGGAATACTCACCATGGGGTATGGTGATGGCTTTGCAGCGGTTGTGGGAGAGAAGTTTGGAAATACAAAGATTAAGATTGGATCTGGTTTTAAATCCATTGAAGGATCTCTGATGGTATTTTTCTTTGGTTTCGCGATTTCAGGATTTGTGTTCGCTTCTATGGGTGATGCATGGTGGGGTGTCAAAGCACTTTGTGTTGGTGTTGTAAGTGCAGCACTTGAACTTTACACTAAAGATGGGTTTGATAATATTACTTTACCTTTAGGTGCTTCACTATTAAGCTATCTATTGATGTTGGTGTAATATGCTTCTGTTTTCATTGATTTTTAATCTTCTCATCAGTTGGGGATTATTCATAAAGAATAAATTAACTCTTTCAGGCGCGATTGCTTCTTTTGTGCTTGGTTTTACTGTCTTAGGATTTGGACATCCAATCTTTTATATTTTGATGATGTCATTCTTGTTTTCATCATTACTCATCAGCAAAGTGCTTGTTCAATTTATACCCAATATTAAACCCTATGTTAAAGATCATGAGCCACGATCTTGGGTGAATGTTGTGGCGAATGGAAGTATGCTAGGGGTTGCAAGTGTCTGGTATTACTTAAGTCCTTCGATTTGGATTTTATGTTTTGGTATCATATCCATGGCTGCCGCAACGTCGGACACATGGGCATCAGAGATAGGTTCATTATCCTATGAGACCCCTTGGACGCTTATCAAACGCAATCATATTCAATCAGGTTTATCTGGTGGAGTGACTTGGTTAGGGCTTATTGCTTCTTGGTTTGGATCACTCTTTATTACACTCATAGCACTCCCTGTCTTAGTTTCTTACTCGGGATGGACATTTCTCACTTTAACATTGTTTTCATTAACCACACTTGCTGGATTTGGTGGATCAATTATGGATTCAATTCTAGGAGAATTATTCCAAGCTAAGTTTAAAACCGCCAGTCATGAACTTGTTGAGATGATGCAACATTCCAATGATATACTTGTTTCGGGTGTCGTTTGGATGGATAATCATATGGTCAATTTTCTATCAAATATGATTACCATTTCCATATTTACTCCACTTATTCATACCTTTGTTCGCTAACCTCAATTTTGAGGTTTTTATTTTGAATAATGTGTCTTAGTTGAGTTATTGGACGTTGATTGATAGAATTAGAAAGTTAAGAAGGGAAGTCAATATGGATTATCAAATACTACTGTATTATCACTATACACATATCGAAGATCCTATCGCATTTAAAGAAGAACATATGAAATTATGCCATTCTTTGAATCTTTTAGGTCGCATTTATGTCACTCATGAAGGAATTAATGGGACAGTCTCAGGGCTTTTTGCGGATACACAAGCCTATATGAAAACTATGAGTGACTCAATGTTATTTAAAGGCATTGTGTTTAAAATTGATTCAAGTGATCGCCATGTCTTTAAAAAAATGAAGATTAAGATTAAGAATGAACTCGTGAATTTCTCATTAGAAGATGATGTGAACCCACTAGAACTTACAGGGGAGTATCTAGAACCCAAAGAATTTTATGAGCGATTATTAGATCCTAATACCATCGTCATTGATGCACGAAATACGTATGAATATGACTTGGGTCATTTTAAAGGTGCCATTCGTCCTGAAATTGAAACGTTTAGAGAACTACCAAATTGGATTCGTGAACATAAGGATGAGTTCAAAGATAAGAGAATTATCACGTATTGTACCGGAGGAGTCCGTTGTGAGAAGTTCTCGGGTTGGTTAAAACGAGAAGGATTTAAAGATGTTGCGCAACTTCATGGTGGGATTGTAACCTATGGTCAAGATCCTGTTGTGCAAGGTCAATTATGGGATGGTTTATGTTATGTTTTTGATGAGCGTATTAGTGTGCCAATTAATCGAGTTGAACATGTGATTGTCGGCAAGGACTACTTTACAGGTGAACCTTGTGAGCGCTACATCAATTGCGCGAATCCTGATTGCAATAAGCAAATCATTTGTAGTGAAGAAAATGAAATAAAACATTATGGCTCATGTTCACAAGCATGTCGTGAACATCCACGTAATCGATATGCTGTAAAACTTAATTTAGAAATGTAAAAGGCGAGTCTTTCATGAAAGACTCGCCTTATGTTTATAGATATTGAGAATCAAGTGTTTGATTCAAGGTATGCAGTTTATAAATGTAGCGAACATGAAATACAATCGAGATGACAAGCACCAACAACGCAAAGATTGGCGCAATTAACAAAATTGTCCCCGCAATACTTAACACAACAATCCACTTAAAGATTGAGTTAATCTCTTTAATCCAAACCTCAGATAAATCAAATTGAGATGTTTCAGTAATGCTTTGAGTTAAACGATGTAAGAAGAATAAAGATAAGGCAAGATTTAAGATTCCAACAACTGCTGAGAAGAATGGATTAATTGCTCCTAGCCCTAGTAAGTCTAATGCATAGATGAATAGATTGATAACAAAGAGTAGTAATGCAAGTTTTCTAGTTTCAAGATAACGATTATTTGATGTCTTATCAGCCAAACTCACACATGCATTCATAATGAAGAAATACCCTAAAAATGTAGGAATCAGATTAATCACTGAATTACCTAGAGTAATATTAAAATTAAGCAGAACAAAGATTAATCCCAATACTATTTTTTTCATAAGAACCTCACTAAAACCTATGTTAACAAGTTTTACCTCTTAACACAATAAAAAAAGGAAACAACTTGTGTTGTTTCCAAACCCTTATGATTCACTATAGCGCTCACCAATACTTATCATTGTTTTTTCACTTAGCACTTTTTCAGAGATTAATGCAATGGCCATAATCCCAAACAAGTTAATGATAAAGCGAGTGATTGTAAAGTTTAACCCCATTGAAGCAGATTCAAACATCAACATCGGAATCTTGGTTGTGGACCAGGCTCCTAATAGCACAAGAATGTTTCTAAATGAAGATCCTTTCTTAAGAAGCGTGATGGCCACTGGAAATGCTGCATACAGTGGACCAGCTGCAAGTGAGCCGAGTAAAAAGGCAATGAGGATGCCAGTTCCTTTTGACTCAGGACCCATGAGTTTCATCATTTTCTCTTTTTCAACCCAAACATCAAGTAGTCCAATCAAAATAAAGATGGGTGGCACCACAATTAATAACTCAATAAGCGATTGTCTTGAACCACTAAGGGCAGTAGAAAAGATGGATGCTGACATGAAATAAAGGATAGTATAAACTCCAATCATAATGATGACAGATTGATATCGTTTAATGAATGGTTGTTTCTTCATAGTATAACTCCAATCAAAATCGCAACGACAAATGAGAATAGGAATGCTAATCCATTGCGAAGTAATGCAGCTTTCTTTCCAAAGTGTTGAATTTCAAGTGGAAGGGTAATAAAACCAACCATCATAAGTGAAGAGATAAAAGCTGCGATTTGCGATAGTCCTGCTCCGTTATTAAGTAATGTAGCTGCAAGTGGAAAGGCTACGAATCCTGGCATTAAAGTGATTGCTCCAATGAGTGAAGCTAACATAATTCCCCACCAACCTGATTGTTCCCCCATAATTGAAGCAATCTGTTCAGGAGATAACACCGCAATGATAATTCCAATAACTAGGATAATCGTAAGAATCTGAGGAAGCATTCCTTCAAATCCTTTCCAAGCTTTCATTAAGGCTTGTTTTGTCTTTTTAAGATCTTTGAGTGCAGAAATTCCTAATAAAGTGAAAGTTACACCATATAGTATTTGATTCATCTTCAACCTCTTTTTCTAGTATACTGTGGTTATTAAATCATGAACAATTACACAAGTCAAGAGGTGTCCCTTATGATGGGTATAGATGGATGTAAACAAGGATATATGCTTGCTATCATTCAAAATCAAAGATTAATCATCAAAGTAGAAAAGTCATTAGAAAGCATTCATGATTACAATGATCTAATTCTGATTGATGTTCCGATTGGATGTCCAAGTTCAACTAACGAACAAAGACCTGAACCTTTGATTAGAAAACTGGTTCAGGGAAGAGCCTCCAGTGTATTTAATGTTCCCGCATTACAAACCTTAAATGCTCAAAGTTATGAGGAAGCAAACCATATCAATAGAGATATTCTTAAAAAAGGCTTAAGCAAGCAATCTTTTCATATCATTCCTATTATTAGAGAAGTGAATGATTTTGTACTAAAACATCCTCACTTAAATATTCATGAATCCTTTCCAGAACTCATCTTTGAAAGACTACAAGGGAAACCTTGCACATACTCAAAACATAATCCATTAGGTAAACAAGAAAGAATCGATTGTTTAGTTCATCACTTTACTTGGTTGAAAGAAGATTTAGAACATGCTCTAAATTCCTTTCCTCAGTATTACCATCTCGATATCATTGATGCGACGTCATTGGCATGTGCTGCTTTTCTTATTCATCATCAAGGTGCGACATACATTCCGAAAGATTTTTATCAAAATAGACAAGGACTTGATATGAAAATAATGATTTTTAATAGTTAAGGCACTTAACTTGTTTTCATGGATGACTTCATCTAAAATAGTCTTAACCGAAAAGGAGAAGGTTATGACTCAAGACAATTTTTTCAAACTAAGACGATTTAATTTAATTATGGGTTTCTTCCATTTAGTTCAAGGATTAGGGATGTTATTTCTAGCGACGATTGGATTTGAACGTTTAGCACGCTTTACACCAACCATCACACAAACCTATCAATTCTTTGACGTCACCACCATGAGTCTAGCAGTGGCCACTAAAGATTTATTTGATTTACCGTTCGCAGTCCTCGTCTCATCATTCTTACTGATTTCTGCTTTTGCTCACTTTCTCATTGTATTATCAAAAGATCGTTATACCAATGATTTAAAGCGTGGTGTAAACCAATTCAGATGGTTTGAATATGCATTATCATCATCCATTATGATTGTATTAATCGCAACATTATTTGGTATTTATGATGTGGTGACCCTCATCTTAATCTTCCTAATCAATGCATCCATGAACTTATTCGGATTAGATATGGAATTACTGAATGCAGGAGTCGATAAAAAGAATGTCAACTGGGGACCATTTATTTGGGGTAGTGTTGCGGGATTAGCACCATGGATTGCTATTATTATGTACATGAGTGGATCAAGTGCAACACTGGATCAAATTCCTTGGTTTGTTTGGGCGATTGTTGGAACTTACTTTGTAGCATTTAATACATTCCCAATTAACATGATTCTTCAATATTTAGGTGTTGGAAAATGGAAAGATTATTTGTATGGGGAAAGAACCTACATTGTGCTTTCTTTAGCCGCAAAATCAGTCCTAGCTTGGTTAGTCCTCTTTGGGGCCATGCAACCATAATTCATTCACCTGTCGAATAGTTCGACAGGTGTTTTGTTTAATTGGGCTCAATGAATATGATACACTTGATTTAGTTGATTTTTAAAAGGAGTCTAGGCATGAATGCAATTAGTTTTATTCATCTTATGAGCATGATTTTTTCAAAGAAGAAAGCAGACCTTGAAGCGATACAGCGCAAAGGTCTTTTAGCTGTCAAAATAGCTCAAACCTTCGCTCTTCGAGTTGATTTCTTGAGCCATGAACAATGCACTCATTTAGCCCAGTTATATAGTTCAACGCTACCTCTTCCTTCAGAAGATGTTTTTAAACTTATTCATGATTTTACAGATGCGTCTTGGCAAGAGCAATTTGAATGGATAGATCCAAATCCTATCGGCAGTGCTTCGGTAGGGCAAGTTCATCGCGCACGGCTTAAAAACAAAGATGAGGTTGTTATAAAAATCATTAAACAAGATTTCACCAAAGATTTTGAAAAAGATGTTCGTAAACTTGATCGTTTAATGAGGATTGCAATCTTCTTTTATCCTAAGCTAGCTAAAGTGGCAGATCCAATTGGAATCATTGAATATATTAAAGAGTATACTTTAGCCGAACTTGATTTACGCAATGAGATTGCTCATGGCAAAATTCTTAGGGAAATATATTATCAAAACAAAGACAAATTTGATTTATCTCGACTAGGATTTCCAAAAATCTATGAATCTCTATCCAGTGAAAAAATCCTTGTCTCTGAGTTTTTAGATGGTCCAACCGTGGATGCGATTCTTCCATTAAAGGTGCTAAGCAATGATGATTTACTTGAAATATTCCGCCTTCATGGTTTTTATATGTATCATAGTGGGACATTTCATGGGGATCTACATCCAGGAAATATGATATACAAGGATTCCCGATTTTACTTTATTGATACCGGCGCGATTGCCCATGTGGATGACAAAATTAGATTTGGTTTATTCAATTTTATGGCAAATTTATCCAATGCTAACTATGAAGGATGTGCGCGCTCACTCAATGAAATGGCGTTTAAAGGCATTGAAGGCAAGAAACTTGATCGCTATATTGAAGGTTTAAAAGAACTATACAAAGATTTTGAAGGGAAAAGTGTGTCTGAGGAATCATTAACTAAAAAGATGATGCAGACGATTAAATTAGGGGTTGAATCAGGCATGGAATTTGAGAAAGGCATGTTTGCGATTATTAAGTCTCATATGTATATGGATGGTATTGTACTTAAAGGAAATCCTGATTCTGTGCTTATGAAAGAAGTGGGTCAATTTATTGAGGAGTTTAAGGAGATGGTGTATGGAAAGTAAGAAAAAGATTGCGATTATTGGAGCTGGTCCAGGTGGACTTGCAGCGGCGATGTTATTAGCCCATGATGGATACGATGTCCATGTGTATGAAGCAAAACCTCACGTAGGAGGTCGCAACGCTCGCTTAACATTGGAGGATGTCTACCATTTTGATATTGGACCAACATTCTTTTTATATAAACCTTTACTGGATGAAGTCTTTGCAAAGGTGAATCGAAAACTTGACGATAAAGTCACCCTTATCCCACTAGATCCTTTATATCAACTGATTTTTAAGCATAAGAAAATCTATCCTAGTAGCAATCCAAGTGTAATGCGAGAAGAAATATCTCGTGTTTTCCCAGGAAATGAGCGAGGATATGATCAATATCTGAAAGAAGAAGGCAAACGATTTAGTGCGATTTCAAAGGTTTTGAAACTGCCATTCACTAAGATTAGTGATTATTTACATCCTGATGTTGTGACAGGACTTCCATACCTAGATCCATTCAGATCTTTATACCAAAGATTACAACGTTTCTTTAAGGACGAAGAACTTATATATGCAATGGCTTTTCAAGCAAAATACTTAGGTATGTCACCATGGCAGTGCCCTAGTGCATTCTCAATTCTTTCCTACATGGAACATGCCTATGGCTTATTTCATGTGAAGGGAGGATTAAATGCATTAGCCCAAGCCATGAAGGAAGAAGCCGAATCGTTTGGGGCAACCTTTCACTTTAATGCGCGTGTCAATCAACTTGAAATTGAGAATCAAAGAGTGACTTCAATAATTGTTAATGAGCAGAAGATTGATGTGGATGGAGCGATTCTTAATGGAGATTTTGCAACTAGTATTCAAGAATTAGTCGATGAAAAACATCGTCCTTCATGGAACAATAAAAAGCTTAGTAAAAAGAATTATTCGTGTTCAACTTTTATGCTTTATCTAGGTCTTGATACTCAATATGAGCATCTTCATCATCATAATCTAATCTTCTCCGAAGATTATCGCAGTAATGTACTCGATATGACTGAGCGATTAGTATTAACCCCAGATGCAAGTTTCTATGTTCATAATCCTGTGAAGCTTGACCCTTCAATAGCACCTGTTGGGCATAGCGCACTCTATGTCTTAGTTCCTGTTCCTAATACACTCGCTGATATTGATTGGAACGTTCTTAAAGAAGACTATACTCAACGTGTACTTCAATTTTTAGAGGAGCGAGCTGGATGTAAAGATATCACAAAGCATATACAAGCCATGAAAGTCATTACACCATTTGACTGGCGTGATGATTTCGGGGTTTATTTAGGAGCAACGTTTAATATGGCTCATTCATTTGATCAATTATTGTATTTTAGAGCTCATAATCGCTTTAATGATATCCCTAATTTGTATCTGGTGGGTGGAGGAACTCATCCTGGAAGTGGATTACCCACCATCTATCAATCAGCACTCATCAGTACCCAACTTTTGAAGGATGACTTAAAATGAAACGACGAGTGCCACTATTGATTTGGATTGTGCTAGTGATGGTTACAATCAATGCTTCACTCAATGGAGCATCAAGTGATTTCTTAAATCAAGTGTTTAGTTTAAACCTTGATCCTTCCTTATGGTTTGTCTTTAATGCTTTAGGACTTATTCCAATGTATTTTTTAATTCTTTCTATCAATGATAAGAAGCCATGGTGGCAAAGTATGCTTACTTTATTAGGATTTGGATTAGGTGGATTTGTATTATTTCCTTTAGAATTTCTTTTTAGAAGTAAACCTCAGCCTTTAAAAAAATATTCATTTTTTCTATTAGGATCAATCGATATCATTCTAACCCTAATGTTGCTATGGGCCTTGATTTTTGGAGATTGGAGTGTGTATCGACAAGCTTATCAAAGTGATTTGTTTGTCTATGTAATGACTTGGGATTTTATTGCGCTTATCATTGTTTTATTTTATAAAGTAGCTTCACATAGTCCTATATACTTCAGTCCTTGGATTAAAAAAGAGTGATATCTCACTCTTTTATTTTGGTTTTGATTTGCTCAACAACTTGTTGACCAGAAAGAATCACCATAGGCATACCACCCCCAGGATTTACACTTCCCCCGACAAAGAATAAGTTCTTGTATTTAGAACTAAACTTGGGTGTCTTAAATCCCATGTTTTTATTTTTATCACTGACAACCCCATAGATAGATCCTTGATTAGATTGATAAGCTTCTAAGATGGTGTGAGGTGTCCATGTTTCTTCCACCACAATATGCTTCCTTAAATCAGTCAGTCCCATACGTTCTAGTTTATCAAGGACATGGTGTTTAAAGGTTTCATAATCTTGATCTGTGAATGGATGATTTGGATCGATTACTGGAATATGAGGAAGAATCTTAATGATTTCACTTCCTTGAGGTCCTAAATCTGGATCAGATTTCATAGGAGCAACTAAGTAAATCGTAGGATCTTCATTCAGGATGTTGTGATGAAAGATATTATCAAAGTTTTGTTTTGAGTTTTTAGAATAAAAGAAGTTATGATGAGCCAATTGAGGATATGTTCTATTCACGCCTAAGTGAAGTGCAAAACCCGAACATGCGGGACCATATTTCTTTTCATAAGGTTTAAGAAATGATGAAGATTCTTTGGTAATGAATTTATAGAATGGGATGACTTCCATGTTTGAGATGAATAAATCGGCTTCATAATGGGTACCATCTTGACTAATTAGAGCTGCTATCTTTTTTGAATCCATCTTAGCATCCACAATTTGAACGTTATGATGGAATGTAATGTTTAGTTCATGGGCTAAGGTTGTCAAGGCATTCGAGATTTCAAATAATCCACCTTTCACATACCATAATCCAAACTTCCATTGAATATAAGGAAGAAGATTTAAAACTGCAGGGGCATCATAAGGAGAGGAACCGACATATTTAATGAAATAATTAAGAATATCAATAAGATATGGATTAGAGATATACGTTCTTACTCCTTCATCCATCGTATGGAACATGTCTGAATCAGAAATGATGTGTGTGAGTGGATAGTGTTTCATTGTATCAAGTTTTCGCTCACTTTGATTTTCAAAGAGAACCGCATTGGAAAACTTGTATAATTTTTCACTGTAATCATAGAAAGCTTTAAGTTCTTCTAAATCTTTAGATGTTAAAGTTACATTACTAAGCATCTCATCAAGTGTGGAAGTGATATCTAAGATGGTGCCATCTTCAAAGAAATTTCTCCAATGAGGAAAAACAGGCTCAAAGATTAGATAATCTTCCATTCGCTTTCCGTGCATGGTAAAAAGTTTCTCAAAGATATAAGGCATAGTGACAATTGAAGGACCCAAATCAAACTTAAATCCATCTTTTTCAATGATATTAAGTTTACCACCACGATGTGAATTTTTTTCTAAGACATGAATTTCATATTCATTAAGTTGTGCCAATGAGATTGCGGCACTAAGTCCACCTAGACCTGCTCCAAGTACAATCGCTTTCTTTTTCATTTGACCTCTTTAATACATCCAAGGAATAAAACGATAACGCTTTGAACGCCATTTAACATAAGTATCTCCTAAAGATGCTTCTAGTGCTTTTTCTTCACTATTCATTCTATTCAATATGACACGTCCAAAAAAGAATATTGCCCCAAAAATCCACACTAACTGCCCAAAATACACTGGGACGGCTAATACTAGTAGGAATAACCCTAAATAAAGAGGATGAGCTAAAAGTTTATAAGGACCATGAGAAATGAGTTCTTGATTAGAAGACACCTCCACATTGCGAGTGAAATATCGTCCTAAAGTGATACTTGCACTGTATCTCAAAATAATGCCAATGGTATATAAAGTTATCCCTGCATAATTAAAATACACATAGGTATATTCAGGTAAAGTGAATAGACCTAAGAGATTATAACCAATGGTTCCTGCAATAATGGTAACAATTACGATTAAAATAGTTTTGAAGGATTGTTTATCTGAGTAGTTATTCCCTTTATACTTTGATCTAAAGATTAGAAATTCTAGATTCCACAAAATAGTAATGATATAAAAAAGAATGTTATGAATTTCAAATGAAAAGAAAGGCATGATTGACTCCTTTGTGATGTTTCACATTTTATGGTACTAACATCATTGTACCTGTTTCGTTTCTTAAATGCGATTAATTTCCACTCTTTAAAGTCTTATCGAGTGATGAATCGACACCTTTAATGAGAAAGAAACGAACTCCTTAATATGAAAAAGAGGAAATGTGCTAATATATTGACATGAAAACAAGTACATTTCCCTTCTTAGGGACAACATTTCAGCTAATTGCGGACGAGAAACAAGTCAGTTCTTTAAATCGTGTTGAGCATCAGGACATTGTGATTGATCCAAGTCATATACGTTGGATTGAGGACTTAAAAGCGTATGAGCATGGCCACAAAACTAGTTTTGATTGGCTCATTGCATTTGATCATACTGAGTTTCAAAAACGTGTTTTTAAAGCATTGCAGTCCATCCCTTTTGGAGAAGTTAAGACTTATGGTGAGATTGCAACAATGATTGGACAACCCAAAGCTTCACGTGCCGTGGGACAAGCCATTTCAAAAAATCCTGTTTTAATTGTGGTGCCATGTCATCGAGTGCTTGCTAGCAATGGATTAGGTGGTTTTTCAAGTGGATTAGATTTAAAGAAAGTGCTCTTAAAGCATGAAAATATCACAAATTTCTAATTCTTTCACAAATCAAACGATAAAAATTTCTAAAACTCTTAGATACTTTTTTGAAATAATCAAACTATGAACTTACTAGGACTCTTTATATACTTTATTGTCATGATTGCATGGATGAATATTAAAAATATTCCTCCTCATTTACTCTTGCTTGTGAGCGCACTGCTTTTCACATTCATTGGGTGGATTCCATTAATAAGTTGGTGGAACCTTCTCTTTAATCCTTCTTTACTCACTATTTTCTTTCTAGTGCTCATGAGTGGAGTGATTAAGCGTCAACCTTGGATTTATAAGATTCAAATGAAAGCTGTGGCCAGTGTTCATCCAAGTTTAATTCTTTGCTTGATTATCACACTTTCCACAGTCATCAATAACATTCCCTTGGTCATGATTTTACTTCCAATGATTCATGAGAAGGTCAAGACGACGCATCACAAATGGTGGATTGGATTATCGTATGCCAGTATTTTTGGAGGGATGTTGACCCTCATTGGGACAAGTACAAACCTATTAGTCAATGCTTGGTTAATCGAACATCAATATCCACCACTGGGATTTTTTGAGACTGGAGTGTTTGCTTTCCCCTTAACCATGATAGCGACCTTATTGTTACTTCATGATTTAGGAAAAACTAAATCGACTCAAGTTCAAGTAACCTATGCCCAACTTCACGATCATCTTATTGGATTTGAAATCAATGAAAATTCAGTTTTGATTGGTTTAACGCTTAAGGAAGCAAGCACACAGCATCTTAATCAATCGTATGCGACTTTGATATTAAGACATGGTGAAACTGTATTTCCACTTAATGAACACACCATCCTGCATGCTCATGATCAATTATTCTTTGGAGGTAATGTTGCTTTATTTCATCACCTTACGCAGTTTAGCGGATTAGATTTGATTGAATCGAAATCTGTCATGGATGAAGTTCATCTTGTTGAGGCGATGGTGATTCAAGACTTTCATCAAAGCATTAAGGATATTAAACTTAAAGATCAACTTCATGGGATTATTGTAGGGATTGTAAGATATGGTCAACCATTAATCAGAACATATCAAGATGTCATCTTAAAGGCCAAGGATACCGTACTTATTGTCATGCATGCCAAGGATGATTTACATCATCCTGCTTTCCAACAAGTTTCACGTCATAGTGTTTCAGATAAAATTACTTTCAAAAATACGATTATTTCAGTGTTGTTTGTTTTTGCGATTATTGGGGGTGTATTTCAATGGGTTCCCTATGTGGTATCCATGCCAATATTGCTTGTGCTTAGTGTTCTCAATAAAGACATGTCACTTAAAGCACTTAAGGTGGAATCACAGCCTAAACTAATGTTGTCGCTGTATGCTGGACTTGTTTTGGCTCATGTGTTTCAAGCACCAATCATTAAAGCAGAACTCAGTCATCATTTAGGTTCATTTTTAACAAACATTCCACTTTGGGCTTTTGTGATTTCAATAGCGCTTCTCACCATGATGTTTACTGAAGTTATGAATAATGGCGTTGCAGCCACCATGATGTTAAGTTTTAGTGCAATGCTTAATGACGTGGTACAAGTTGAGTTTAGAGTGCTTGTGCTCATGATTGCCATCTTAGCAAGTGCCTCATTTATGAATGTATTAGGATATCAAACTCACCTTGTTGTACTTAATGCCGGAAGACTTAAACCCACTCAATTTTTATCCATGGGCTGGAAGTATACACTTTTGTTTCTAGTAGGGGTGATTACACTTGGATTACTTAGAATCATGATGTGAGTAGAAAACAACACAAAAAAGGATATGGTATAATACGAATATGCTTTTAAACTCATTTATGTTAAAAACTCATCATGATTTGATGAGACAGTGGCAAAATATTCCGTCAAAGCTAATAAGATGGTGTACTTTTATCGTGTATGTTCTTGTGGTGTTATCATTAATTACTTTTCCCATTGATGCATTTGTAGGATTATTTCCAACATCCTATCGACCATTATCAATCATCTTTTTAATTGTTGCCTTTGTATTTCAAACAGGTTTATTACTATCTGAGCAAAAATGGAACATTTTTAAGTTCGTCTTTAAACGATATGGAATACTGATTGCGTTTTTCATCATGTCATTGCTTGTTTCATGGATTCGCACAAGACAATTCATGTTACCTTTGGATGGTTTTTTAAATGGGCTGTTTACCCTTGGATTAGGTGGTATGGCCTTTGTATCCTATGATTTGTTTTTTAGATTACTGAATCAATCTAGTGTTACCTTTGAGTCTTGGGTTGGATCTTTATTAGGCCTCATGGCATGGGTATATGCACCTTTAGTTATCTTTGGAATACTGGAAGTATTGATCTTCTTTCAATGGCTTCCGATTGAACTTAAAGAAAACATTGTCGTTTTCTTTGCGAGAAAGGCTTACCCTCGTGTTCAATGGTTATCAGGTGAACCTTCATGGGCAGCCATGCAAATGATATTCTCAATGCCATTTTTGTTGTTTAAAGCTCAAAAGAGTTTACTCTTTAAGATATTGTTTGGTTTAAGTGTGGTGGTTTTAGTATTAAGTTTCTCATTGCAAGGACTGTTCACATTCATCATTGCAGGATTTATTGGGGTGCTTGTATTACGACCAAAATGGATTTTTAAAATGATGATTGCTTTAGGAATACTTTTTGTTGCGACCATAGGCTTCTATTATTTGGCCAGTACACTTTACCCACGAGCTCATTTTCTTACACGCCTTCGTCGTGCGATGAATATTTCTTCATTAATTGATTTGGTTTATCTTGATGGAAGTGTGGCGGTTCGCTTATTGTATCCTTGGATTGGGCTTGTCATGTTTAGACGATTCCCACTTTTTGGGGTAGGAGTAGGAAACTATCGATATTTCTTTCCTAACATTGTCAGACTTCAATTTCCTCGATTATTAAGAGTTGAAGAGGTAACTTCGAACATCCGACGACTTAATTCCAATCCAAAAAACATCTTCACTCGTCTACTGGGTGAAGGAGGACTTGTTGGATCAGCACTATTTTCTTGGTTTACCTATAAAAGTATTCAAGCTGCATGGAATTCTGTCTCAATTCATCGAGATTGGATTATTCTCATACTCATTGTGGTATTTTCGAACATGCTTCAATTTGATAGTTATGCCTATGTCCCTCTTTGGTTTATCTTAGCTTTATCACTAAATAGTCCACAAAAAAACGATCATCTGAACGAAAGGTGATCGTTTATTTCATTAATTCTTCAATCTTAGTTTTCACATGAATTGGAATATTGAGTTGGAGTTGTCGCTTCAGTAAATGTGGAAACTCAATTCCATACTTACTCCAATAGGTTTCAATCAGCTTGACCTGTTTTTCTCGCTTCATCATCTCATACATCACAAACCATTCTTCAAGAGACATTAAAGGGATACTAAGACCATCTTTTTCGATATGCTTCACGATACTTAGTTCATCAAAGATGGCATGATAATGTCCCTCTTCATGAGCAAAACCAAAGTTTGCCATAAGATCCACTCGTGTATCTTTCATATGAAAGCGGTAGAAATATGGAGTTAGAAAAGGTCCTGATGCAATCGGAGGTTGAAGCAAAGCCACCTCTAAACAGAGATTCACAGCTTTTTGAATATCGTTTTCATGCATAAAGATATCGATATCGTGAGGGGTAATCTCTAGTCCCATATGCTTTAGCATCCACGATCCTCCCACCGCATAGAAGATATCATGATTAGTAAATAATTCAATTAAAGTATTCATAACCCTCCAAGTAAAAATCCACGAAAATCGTGGATTAGTTTAGATAATTGAGTGGATTTACAGGGGTCCCATTACGTTTAACTTCGAAGTGAAGATGAGATCCAGTACTCACTCCTGTACTTCCCATTAGACCGATTTGTTGTCCTACCGTGACTCGAGTTCCTACTGAGACATTAATCTTTGATAAATGAGCATATAGTGTTGATAAGCCACCACCATGGTTTATTTCAATGTAGTTACCGTAGCCACTTGAGAATTGTGCTCGTGTGACAGTTCCAGCCGCATAAGCTTTAATGACTGTGCCTTGAGGACCCGCAATATCAATACCATAGTGGAATTCTCTTCGTCCTGTAATTGGATGAAGTCGATAACCAAAACCACTAGTGTATCGACCAACAGTAACCCCGAAATCTGTAGCTGAACGACGCTTCATGGTTGTTTGAGTTCCAACTTTTAAGATCCCACCTTCAGGTTCAGATAGAATCTCTTCATTAATCACTTCAACCACATGAGGGAAACCATTTAATGTTTTAATGGCATACGTTACGTTTTTAGTGCCTTCAATCCCACGCTTGACCACAACCCGTGCCGTTGAGATTAAAGTATTATCACGAATGATTTCGTTGGTATAAGGAATGGATTCTTCCACGACTTGAGTCGTAGTGATAATGACATCAAGACTAGGTTTGGACGGTTGTAATGTGATGACATTGCCTGGCCAAATACGATCTAAGTTAATATCGCTATTATAAGTTGCGAGTTGTCTGAAGGAGATGTTGAAACGCTCTGCGATATCCCACATCGTATCACCCTTCATAACAGTGTAGAGTTGCGCTTCATCTTTATTTTCATTAAGTTTCGCAAGGGCATCTTTTGCGCTTGAGAAAGTACCACTGTACATGACTTCTTTAATCTTAACATCCTCCACAAATTCAATGGAAGTAATGTTGCTTTTATCATTTAAGCGAGCTATCATCGGTTTTTGATATTCATCGATAACATATTTCATTTCACGAGGATCTTCTAATACAAACCATGTTTCTTCATTCACAATAAAAGCATATCCTTGAATAGGTGCTTCGCTTATTGAAAATTCCCCGCTAATGAACTCAGAAAATAATGCTTCAGTTGAGTAATAAGTGCCAATGAATAACCCTAATATGGCTATCAAAATGACGATGGATTTCTTTTTCAGTCGTAATTTCTTCATGCTCACCACTTTCTAATTATGTACACGATTTAAATTCTGCCAAGCCCATTATACAAAACATGATACCCTGTGACAACTTTATCTCTCAAAATCACACGATTATTGTTATTTTGCGTCGGTTTTGCGTCGATTCCACAGTATCCACTGAACCATCTTTAAGATGATGAGGAAGAATAAGACAATAAAACTCAAGGATAAGAAAATCCACTTTAGACTTGTCACAGTCCCTGCAAGATCGGCGATAACCCAAGTTTGTGCAGGATAGCGCATCATGACAATAGATACCATAATATTTTCTAAATAATCGAAACCAATGCTAAACCAACTGAACGATAATATCCATCGGTTCATTTTTGAAAGCCCAATCGCATTATAAAGTAGTGCACTTAATGAGAAAATAAACGAAAAATAGACCACAGGCCAAATTAAGTCAAAAGTCCAACGTTGTGTGATGTAGAATGAGCGACCACTCTCACCGTAACTTTGCGCAATTTCGTAAAGTTGACGTGCATTATAAAACCATGAAGTATCGATGCTTTCAAGTAATCCATTTTCAATGGCCAGAGCACTTTGAGATGGGAGCACCACCGCAATAAAAAAAGCGAATGCAAGAGTTGAAATTAAACCTAACCAATAGGGCATTTTTTCAATGCTGATGTGATATATTTTCTTTATCATAAGACTCCTTCATGGATGATAGTTAAATTGTGATTTAACTCATAATAAAGTAATAAAACGTACCATTTTCTTTTTATTCTAAAGGTTTTTTTGTGATTTGTCTTTAAAATAGATACACTATATTTGTAAGACAAAAAATCGAGGACGTTTATGGTGAATACTTTAATGACATGTCCAATTGTGACACCACTTAAGATTGTAAACATGAAGGGAGATCCTTCAAGTCTTTTTCGTTTGCAACGTTTAGGATTTAGTATTAATGAACCATGCTTTTTAGTTCTTCGACATAAACATCACGTGATTGTATCCATAAAAGGTGTTCGATACGGACTTGATTCATCGAGTGCTCACCAGATTGAGGTCACTCATGATTAAAGCAGCTTTAGTGGGTAATCCTAATAGTGGTAAAACCACCATCTTTAATCAACTCTCAGCTTCTTCAGAAAGAATCGGCAATTGGGCTGGAGTGACTGTGGAGCGCAAAGAAGCACAACTTCATTGTCATTATGATTGTAAAAGTGAAACTATCATGATTTCTGATCTTCCAGGAACGTATTCAATGAACTCTTATACTTTGGATGAAGATGTTACTGTGAAATACTTAAAATCAAGACATATTGATGTGATCGTGAATGTCATTGATATATTAAGTTTTGAAAGATCACTTGAATTCACATTGCAACTATTAGAACACAACATTCCTATGGTGGTTGTGATTAACAAGATGGATATTGCGAAAAAGAAAAAAATCAATATTGATCCTGAGATGTTATCCAATATGATTAAGGTGCCCGTAATCTGCACTCAAGCGAATAAAAAGATTGGGTTACAAGATTTAGTGGATGCAATTATTACACAGAAATATCAATGTCAAGTTGTTTGTACGAGGGAAGAGTAATGTCACATCACGAGAATTATTCAAAAAAAGCACACGAACTTGCTTCAATGGTGTTAAAGCAAAACAAAGTATTAGAATTGAACACCTCAGATAAACTAGATCTTTGGTTAACACACCCTATTTTGGGGTTAGTTATTTTTGCTTTAGTGATGTGGAGTGTGTTTTCACTTTCTCAAATATGGATAGGTCCTTGGTTGTCAGACTTATTAGTAGGGCAGCTTGAAATCTTTGCGGAGCTTGTAGCTTCATTCATGGATTCAAATAATGTTTCACCATTATGGAGTGGATTATTGAGTGAAGGTATTATTGGTGGTTTTATTGCGGTCATTGGTTTTTTACCATTAATTATGGTCCTACTTTTCTTCTTGCAAATGCTTGAAGATTCAGGATATATGGCCCGAGTTGCTTTAGTGTTTAATCATTACTTCTCTCATTTAGGATTATCAGGAGCTTCCATCATTCCCATGTATATTGGAACAGCGTGTAGTATTCCTGCGATTATGTCGACAAAAACAATCAAAGATGAGCGTCAACGACATATGACCATCATGTTGACACCTTTTGTACCTTGTGGCGCAAAATTACCAATTATCGCATTACTACTCAGTGTCTTTTTCTTTGAACAAGCCTACATGACATTACTTGTCTATGCATTAGCGGTGTTTGTCATCTACTTATCTGGACTTGGACTTAAATATGTATTTAACCCATCTTCAACAACTCATCAAATGTTAGTCATAGAACTTCCGGAATACAAAGCTCCTTCACTTGTTTTAGCATTTAAATCCATGGTTGAGCGCGCAAAAGAATTTATTAAGAATGCGGCTACGATTATTGTGCTAATGAATGGAATGATATGGTTAAGTGCAAACTTTAATTTTCAATTTCAAATGGTTGAATCAACTCAAGAAAGTATTCTTTACTTTATCTCAAGTCCCATAGCATTTCTTCTTATTCCTCTAGGATTTGGATTTTGGGGATTTGCGGCCGCCGCATTATCAGGTTTTGTTGCCAAAGAGGAAGTGGTTGGAGCGCTTGCTGTGATCTTTGTCTTTAGTGTTTCATCTGATTTTGATGTGATTGGGATTGATCGTGCCCGTGAAGCATTAGCTGGTGTAGGGGGCTTAACGTCATTAAGTGCCTTATCATTTCTTGCCTTTAATTTATTCACACCTCCTTGCTTTGCGGCGATTGGAGCAATGAAAACACAACTTAAATCAAATAAATGGTTGCTTTTTGCGATAGGTTATCAACTTATTGTAGGGTATGTTGTGGCCATGTTGATTTACCAAGTTGGAACACTGATTTTCACTCAACAACTGGCGAGCGGTTGGTTTGTGAGCCTACTTGTATTAGGGTTAGGTTATGCTTATATGATGTTTGCTCGACATAAGGTTGCCACTCATGGGTGATTGGATCGTGGGTGGAATCGTTGTTTTGATTTATGGAACCATTACAACCATCCTAATACAGCGACATCGAAAACAAAAAAGTGTCTGTGCACGGTGTTTATCAACTCAGGAAACACCTTCATGGATTCAAGATTATCAAAAAGAACGGCTCAAGTGAGCCTTTTTGTTTGACAAAACAAAGAATAATGATACAATACTACTTGCAAATGCGAATCATTCGCAATAAGGAGTGTTATTTATGTCACATATTCATATTCCAGATGGGATATTAGCATGGTGGATCTGGGTTCCTGCATTAATCTTAGTTGTTGGGATCTTATTCATGATATTTAAAGGTTGGAATCAAGAGGAAGCACGTCGTCTTGTTCCACTTGCAGCCATGATGTCTGCATTAATGTTAATTACAATGTCAGTTCCGTTATTTATTGTGCCTGTGCATCTTACTTTAGCGGTGCTTGCAGGGCTTATGGTGGGTCCAAAAATGGCGTTTCTATCCATTTTGGTGGTGAATACCATTCTTGCATCACTTGGACATAGTGGTGTAACCCTTGTAGGATTAAATACTTTAATCATCGGATTAGAAATGTTTGTGGGGGTTATGATTTTTAGATTATTATCTAAAATTATCTCTACGCTTCCCTCCGCAATCATTGCCACTGTGGTTGGACTTTCATTGTCTTTATCATTAAGTTTTGGGCTAGTGGTTGCTACGGTAGGTTTAGCAGAGGCATTACCTCATGAAGAACATGATGATGAGTTGAATGATGGAGAAATCGTAGATCATAACCGGTCATTATTTCCAGGTAATGAGTTTTTCACCTTAACATTACCAACCTTAAATCATGTTGATAAGATTACGATTGTTGAAGAAAGTGATGAACTAGTGAAGATTATCGTTGAGAGTCACAATGTAAAAGGACTTTTAAATGAAATGTTTGCAGAGTTAGAAGAGTTAGGTTGGGAAAAAGTTGGACAATCCAACATCTATAAAGGATCATATACTATTGATGATGTAGAACTCTTTTATCACGAAATAGTTGGCAGTGAAGGTTTAATTGAGTTTGAACTTATCTTAATTGACGAAGATCATGACCATGATGATCATGATGATTATGATGATCACGACCATGAGGATCTTGAAACCATATTGTCTGAAATTAACTATCTTGGCTTTAGCGGTTGGTTGGCCGTGATTATGATATACTTAATGGGGATTACTTTAGAGTCTACCGCAACTGGATTTATTTATAAATCACTTAAGAAAGTTAAAAAAGATTAAACTATGCATTTAGCTGATATAGATTATCAAGCACTATCAAAAAAATCATGGCTACATGATCGGCGTACTGATGTTAAACTTTTCAGTAGTGCTTTGATTTTATTAGCTGTACTGATTACTCAAAATATCACCACTTTAGTGGTGATTTTGAGCATCTTATTCTTTTCTTTATTGATTGGAAAATTATCAATTAAAACAATAATTCATTTATCATTCTTTCCACTTTTCTTTTCTTCATTATTTATTGGATTACTATGGAGTTCTAATCCTCAACTTGGTTTATTATCACTTCTTAAAGCATTAAGTTCAGCTTGGATTATGATTTCTTTAGTAGCATCGACAGCTTATGTAGATATCTTTGCAAGCATGGCAAAAGTCTTTCCATCTCTCATCGTAGACTTGTTTATGTTTACTTATCGCGCATTCTTTATCTTAATCGAGAAAATGAGTGACTTGATTCGAATCATTAAACTCAGAGGAGGATACCATCCCTATCATCCCATTCGCAACATTAAAAACATCTCCTCTGCTTTAGCACTTCTTTTCTTAAGAGCATTTGAGATGAATGATCGCATGTATCAGATTTATACACTAAGAGGATATCAAGGAAAGTTGCCTTTAAGGGAGGAACAAAAACCTTTAACCCATCATGATGGGATATTATTATTACTCAGTCTTGGACTGATGCTAGGAGCTTTGTTATGAGTACACCTTTAATTCAAGTTGAATGTTTAAAACATGTCTATCCAGATCAAACGGTAGTCAGTATTTGTGGACTGGATTTTGTGGTGAATGAAGGGGAAAGAGTAGTCATCTTAGGACCCAATGGTTCAGGTAAGACGACCTTAATCTCTCATATTCTAGGACTACTTAAGCCTATTGAAGGTAAAGTTGCGGTGATGGGACTTGATCCAGTCAAGCATTTTGGTGCGCTGCGCTCCAAAGTCGGGGTTGTATTTCAAAATGTCGATGAACAAATTATTGGACCTCGAGTGTATGATGATATTGCTTTCACATTAAGAAATCTTAATATACCTAAAGCAGAGATTGATCAGCGAGTGCATGAAGTGGCGGTGATGTTAAATATTACGCATTTACTTGAGCGTGTTCCTCATTATTTAAGTGGTGGAGAAAAGAAAAAAGTAGCCTTAGCCGGTGCTTTAGCTTTGATGCCACAAATTCTCATTCTTGATGAACCATTTAATTCACTTGATCCTGAATCAAAAAAAGAGTTAGTGTCTTTGATTAATCATCTGAATAATCATCATGGATTAAGTGTTCTCATTACCACCCACGATATGGATTTAGTTCCCATGATAGCGGATGTGGTGTATGTATTGAATAAAGGTCATATAGTGACTAAAGGTAAACCTCATACCGTATTTTCTCAGACACAAATTCTCAAGGATGCCTATCTTGAACCACCTATTCTTATTGAATTGTTTACACGCTTAAAAGCGTATGGTTATGTAGGGCATATTCCCTATGATATGGAAGAAGCCATGAATCTATTAATATGTTGGTTAGATCTTGAAAAGAAACCTCAAGAAGGACAGTAAAATGTCCTTTTTTTGTGTCATTGTCACGCATAGAGGTCTGTGATAGACTTAAATCATTAAGGATTAAAACCATGAAACAATACACCATTATGTTAGTGGAAGATGAAGAGGATATTCGTTCTCGGATTTTTTCTAAGATAGAACCAAACCAAGATTTCAAAGTCATTGCGCAAGCCAATAATGGATACGATGCTTTTGAATTATTTGAAAAAATGATTCCAGATGTTTTAATCACCGATATCAAAATGCCATTTGTGGATGGACTAACATTAGCGCAAAGTGTTAAGCTTTTATACCCAAAAACTAAGATTGTTTTTATCACTGGTTTTAATGAGTTTGACTATGCGAAAAAGGCTATTGAATTAGGGGTCATTGATTATTTATCAAAACCCATTAGTTTAGTGGATATTGAACAAGTGCTTAATAAATTAAAACAACGATTAGATGATGATGAGCGTAATCTTTTTAATGAAGAAAAACTCAAAGAAGTGTATCAATCTCAACTTCCTGCACTGATTGACTATCAGTTCAATGACATTTTAAGAAAACGAGTCATTACACAACAAGAAATTGATCGTTTCTCATTATATGGATACGACTTTAATACGGGATATTTCACTTGTGGTTTAATTCAGATAGAAGGTGAAGCCCCTTTACTTGTGATTGAACAAACCCGTACATTCTTATTTAATGCGATTAAGAAACAGTTTTCTAATTGTATTCACGCCTTAGTATTTAACTCCGTGTATGGGTTAGGTTTTTGCTTGCATCACGAACAAATTACGATGAATGATATGATGTCAAAATGTGCTGAAATTGTGGATCTAAAATCAGGTATTTCAAATATTGTTGTTAAGATTGCATTAAGTGCTTCTTTTGATCAGTTCGCAAAATTTAATATTCATTTTAATCAAACCATTGAAACCATGAAGCGATTTGATTCGTTTAACTTTGATTGCATCGGACAATATGATGATTTTGAAGTTGAACCTGCAAGTATGGAACTAAATTCTATGTGGTTTGATCACTTTGAAGCCATGATGCGATTAAAGAGTATATCTGAAATTGATGATTTCTTATCAACACAACTAGAAGATGAGCGGGATGTTCGCATCACAGATCGTAAACTGCTCATTAAACTTGCATCGATGTGTCTTGATTACGCAGAGTTTCTTCATGTGAACCTTGATGAGATCATTGGTTTGGATATTTTAGAGCGACTTGCATCATTTAGAAAAATGTCATCATTATGGCATTATATTCGAGAATTGATTATTAATATTCGTGATCGCTCAACCTTGAATCAACAATCCAAATCATTAGAAATCTTTAAAAATATCGAATCAATGATGAAATCATCGTATCATGATCCAAATTTCTCCATGGAAATGGTATGTGAAGCACTTAATATCTCCACTTCCTATTTAACTAGTTTATATAAACGCTACTCTTCCACATCGTTTAATAAGTGTTTAGTGAAACATCGTATTGATAAAGCTAGTGAGTTATTAATGAATACCCCATTAAAAATCTATGAAATTGCGGAAAAAGTTGGTTATAATGATGTCTATTATTTTTCTCATTCATTTAAAAAGCAAACAGGGCTAACCCCAAAGGAATTTAGACATGAATAATTTCCTTAAAAAACTTACCATTGGTCAAACCACATTCATGATTATTATCATCATTGTCACGTTGACATTGATGCTTTTTAGTGGAATTGCATATCAATTAGTGTACAGTGCAACCGATGATCTTATTGAGACTTCTTCTAAAGAATTTACATCTCAACTTATTCTTAACTATGAGAACTACATCAGTGGGGTTATTGATATCAGTAATCAAATCCAGCGTCGCTTAGCTAATTTAAATGAACCCCTTGAAATCAATGATATTGAAAACGTCTTTGAATCGTTAATTGACATTAATCGCAATCTCAAAGGGGTTGCTATATTTGATGAGACCACACTCATTGCGAGCTCGAATATTTTAGTGCCTGAACATGTTGAGCCATGGATTGAAGTGGCACTTTCTAATGATGCCATTCATCATTTTAAGTTTGAAGATAATCGCTTATATGTCTTGAAATCATTTTATCGTGGTCCAAGTATTTCACAAACCATGACCCTTCTTATTGAATTGGATAAAGCTTTATTTGATACGATCGCCTTTAATACTAATCTAGGTCAGTATGGCCATATCTTACTTATGGATGAAGCACTGATACCGGTGTATAGTGTTGGATCATATGATGAAGCGCAATCATTATCACTCATTAATCAAAAAGTCTTAGGCATGACGCTTCTTGAATACCAAAATCAATCGATGGCTCTTAATGTATCTACGATTCGTGGAACACGCTGGATGATTGCGACATTTGTGAATGTGAATGCGATTAATCAGACTAAGTCTGAACTGCTTTTCGCAATGATTGGGATATTATTGTTTATGATGGTCATTGTGGCCTTTGTATCGGCTAATTTCTCAGGGCGTTTGAACTCTCCGATGAGAAGAATTCAACATCATATTCAAAAGATTCAAGAAGGGAATTTTGATGAGCAAATCGTGATGGATGGCCAAATTGAGATGGTAAGACTGGCGGATACTTTTAATACTATGTCTTCTCAAATCAAACAACTCATGAATAATGTGGTTGTAGAACAACAAGAAAAGCGAGCTAGTACTATTAAAGCATTACAAAATCAAATTAATCCTCATTTCTTATATAACACATTAGATTCAATCGTGAATCTTTCTGAGAATCAACAAAATGAAGATGTGGTTGAAGCTATTATCGCGCTTTCAAAATTCTTTAGAATGAGTATTTCAAACAATCAAAATATTGTACCTTTAAGGGATGAAATTGAACACGTAAGAAACTATGGTCTCATTCAAAAGATTAGATATAAGCGTAGTTTTGATTTACATATCGACGTTGATTCAACATTACTTGATGTCCCTGTACTTAAGTTTTGTCTGCAACCTCTTGTTGAGAATGCAATTATGCATGGTCTTCATCCTGATATGTTTACCCTTATTAGAATTAGTGCCTCACTCAATGAACAAAGCATTTCATTGATTGTATTTAATGAAGGTTATGGCTTGAGTGAGTCAAAGATAGATGAAATCATGACCACCTTAAGACAGGATTTACCAACTCAAAGTGTAGGGCTTAAAAATGTATATCAACGAATGAAGTTATACTATGGTCCAGAAGCTCATTTACGCATTGAAAGTGTCATGGATGAGTACACTAAAGTTATCTTAACGTTCCCACTCAACATTTCCTTGGAGGATAAAGTATGAAAAAGGCACTTATAGTATTAAGTGGTTTACTATTAGGGTGTCAACCACAAATAAGAGAAGTTCCTGTTTTGTATTATGATATGAAAGATGCATACATTGCGGATTTTAAAGAACGTTTGGTGAATCTTGAGCGTGAGCCACTCATCCATATCGATGGACGTAATGTGGTTAATACTCAAAATGAACAATTCACTTCTTTTATTGAATCTCATCAAGTGTTAGTTATTAATCCTGTGGATCGACTTTCTGTATTACCGATGATTTTAAAAGCGAATCAACTTAATAAAACGCTTATTTTCTTTAATCGTGAACCTCTTGATAGTGATTTTGAGCGAGCTAACTCGGCATATTATGTGGGAGCAGATCCATATCAATCAGCTTTACTTCAAACTGATCTTGTGGATCAACTTGATTTTTTAAAACTTGATCGCAATCAAGATGGAACCATTCAACTTGTGATTCTTAAAGGTGAGCAAGGCCATCAAGATGCAGAGATTCGTACTCGTGGAGTCATTGAAACGTTAACTGCTAAAGGATATCTCATTGATTTACTCGAGATTCGTGTGGCTAATTTCGATCGTGAGCAAGCACAAAAAGCAACGTTAGAACTAATTGAACTTTACCCCAACATGGAACTTATTATTTCAAATAATGATGCGATGGCCTTAGGAGCACTTGATGCGCTTGAGGATGCACAATGGATTATTGATGAAAATCTAAACGGGATTATTGATGATTTTGAACCATGGTTCCCAGTCATTGGTATTGATGGACTCCCTGAAGCCATTGAATCCATGCAAAAAGGTTACTTATTTGGAACGGTCAAAAATGACTCAGAAGCGATGGCTGATGCGATTGTACAACTTATTGAAATTGTACTGAATAAAGCCTCATGGGATGATCTCACCTATGACATCGATAATAATAAAATTTATATCGACTATATTCTGATCAATCGACCATAGTGGCAAAATTCACAAAATCTAAGTTAAATATCAAATGGAGTGTAAACGCTTTCTCCTTTAGAATGAGATTAACTCATAGATGAAAAAAGGAGGAAGCTATGAAGAAAATTTTAATGATGCTTTTTGCATCAATGATGATGATGGCCACATTAGCTGCATGTACACCAGCTGTACAAACAGTGGATATTGGTATCGTCTTACCGACTCGTGATGAACCACGTTGGATTCAAGATGAAGCGCGTTTCAAAGACGCTCTTAAAGACACATCATACTCAGTAGAAATCTTATTCTCACAAGGTTCAACCGCAACTGAATTATCCAATGTTGAAACCTTACTTGCGAAGGGAATTAAAGTGCTTATCATCACTGCACAAGATGGTGATGCGGCCGCAGCTGCAGTTGAAAAAGCTAAAGCTGAAGGTGTTACAGTTATTGCTTATGACCGCTTAATTACAAATACTCAAGCTGTTGATTACTATGTCACTTTTGATTCAGTAGCAGTTGGAGAAGCTCAAGCACAATACCTAGTTGATCAAGCTACTGGTACTGGAAACCCTTTATATCTTTATGCTGGTGCAGCATCTGATAATAACGCATTCTTGTTCTTTGAAGGAGCATGGAATGTATTACAACCTAAAGTTGCGGATGGAACATTCGTCATTAAGAATTCATCAGAAGCAGTTAACTTACAAGCTAAACCTACATTAACACGTGCTGAAATGTCCACAATCTTAGGGCAAATTACCACTAACTGGGATTTCAATACTGCTAAAAACTTAGCTGAGTCTCACCTTACTGCTGCGACTGAAGCAGACAAAGGCAATGTATTTATCTTAGCCCCAAATGATGGCACTGCTCGTGCGATTGCGGATGCATTCGCAGCTGATACTGCAGTGACTAGCTACCGTGTTACTGGACAAGATGCTGAAAAAGCTTCCGTTCAATACATTATTGACGGCAAACAATCAATGACAGTATTCAAAGATGTTAGAACACTTGTTAAAGATGCTATTGCTATGGCAGTTGATGTATTAGAAAATAAAGTACCTCAAACTACTGGATCATATAACAACGGTAGTAAAGAAGTTGCTGCAAAACAAACTGATGTTGTCGTGGTTACTCAAGACAATGTAAGAGCTGCTCTTATTACTTCTGGTTACTACTTAGAATCAGACTTTACGTTTAGATAATGGGGGATATGCAGTGGAAATAACATTTCCACTGCTTTCTTAAGAGTTGGAGGGTTTATGAAACCATTGTTAGAAATGCATCATATCACCAAGAAATTTCCTGGAGTCATTGCTTTAAAGGATGTTAGTTTTAAGGTGTATCCATCAACCATTCACTGTTTAGTTGGAGAGAATGGCGCAGGAAAGAGTACACTTATGAAAATCTTAAGTGGTGTGTATGCTCACCATGAATTTGATGGTGAAATCTTCTTTAATCAGCAAACTGTGAAGTTTTCATCTTTAAAAGATTCAGAAAACTTAGGGATAGGAATCATACACCAAGAACTAGCGCTTATTCCTGAATTGAGTGTGTATGAAAATATCTTCTTAGGTCATGAAATTAAAAAAGGTCACATGATTGATTGGAATCAAACCATCGTGGAAAGTATGAAATATCTTGCTATGGTAGGATTAAATGTGGTTCCTGAAGAAAAAGTCAAAAACCTTGGTGTAGGTCAACAACAGCTCGTTGAGATTGCGAAAGCACTAAGTAAGAATCTGTCCTTACTTATCCTAGATGAACCTACAGCGGCATTAAATGATGAAGAAAGTGAAAACTTACTACAACTCTTAAGAAAGCTCAAACAAGATGGAGTAACTTCCATCATGATCTCTCATAAGCTTAAAGAGGTCGTTGCGGTTGCGGATTCATTAACCGTACTTCGTGATGGCCAAAGTGTCCTAGAAATTGAACCTCATTCACCGAAAGCCACTATCCCAACCATCATCAAAGCGATGGTGGGACGTGAACTCAATGAGATATTCCCAAAGCGTACCAAACAAACAAATCAAGAAGTGGTTTTAAAGGTTCAAGGCTTAGAGGGTTATGATCGCAGTAAGAAACGCCACGTTGTAAAAAACGTGAGTTTTGAACTCAAAAAAGGGGAAGTACTTGGGGTGGCAGGACTGATGGGAGCAGGTCGAACTGAACTTGCAATGACACTCTTTGGGAACGCGAATGAATATATAACCCATGGAGAGATTGAAGTCTTTGGACAAAAAGTTCATCTGAAATCCCCTAAAGACGCTATTCAACATGGAATTGCTTATGTGAGTGAAGATCGCAAAGGCAATGGACTTATTCTGATCCAAGATATAAAAGAGAATATCAGTAGTGCAGGGCTAAAGAATATTAGTCAGTATGGATTTGTGAATCCTAATGAAGAAATCAAAGTTGCTCATCAATACCAAAAGAGTATTAATATTAAAACACCATCCATCACTCAAAAAGTTAAAAATTTATCTGGGGGTAACCAACAGAAAGTTTCACTCAGTAAATGGTTATTCACTCAGCCTAAAATTCTCATCCTTGATGAGCCAACTCGAGGAATCGATGTGGGGGCTAAAGCAGAGATTTACACACTCATTAATGAACTAGTGAATCAAGGGCTATCGATTATTCTGATTTCCTCTGAACTTCCTGAAGTGTTAGGAATGAGTGATCGTGTTTTAGTCATTAATGAAGGTGTAAGTACCGCATGTCTTGATATTGATAAAACAAGTGCTGAAGAAGTCATGATGTATGCAACGCAATAGGAGAAAACGTGTATGAAAAATTTCTTAACTGAATTATGGGGTCAACTCAAACACAATGTACGAGACTATGGAATGTTTATTGCTTTAGCGGTGATTATGTTCATCTTCTCATATTTGAGTAATGGACTTTTCCTAAGTCCTCGTAATATTTCTAACTTATTCAATCAAACTGGATACATTGCCGTGCTTGCGGTAGGGATGACACTTGTTATTATCATCCGTCACATTGATTTAAGCGTTGGATTTGTGGCTGGTTTTATTGGTGCAGTGGCCGCAATCCTCATGGTTCAAAACAATGTGAATGTATACCTAGCAATCATGATTGTTTTAATCATTGGAGCTTTAATTGGACTATGGAATGGTTTCCTCATTGCTAAGTTAAACCTACCAGCCTTTGTGGCTACCTTAGCAGGCATGTTGATTTTTAGAGGTGCATTACTTCAAGTCACTTCCGCCACTGGAACGATCATCATTCCAAATCGATTCTTCAATATGATCTCTAATGGATTCATTCCTGATATTGTGGAAGGAAGACTTCATGTTTTGACTTTAGTTGTAGGGTTATTAGGAATTGGTTTTTATATCTTTAATGAATTCAAAACGCGACAAAGTAAAATCAAGTATCGTTTTGAAGTGGTATCACTTCCACTCTTTATTTCTAAACTTGCATTTGTCTCAGCGATGATTGGTTGGATTATCTGGATTCTAGCAAACTTCAATGGAATCTCATATACTGTCATTATTGTTGGGGTGGTGGTGTTAATCTATCACACAATAATGACTAAAACAGTCTTAGGTCGTCATATTTATGCCGTAGGAGGAAATCCTGATGCGGCGGCTTTAAGTGGAATCAATGTCAATAAAATCACCATGATTGTGTTCTCATCGATGGGATTTCTAGCGGCATTATCCGGAATTATGTTCGCATCACGTCTTCAATCCGCCACGGTCACTGCAGGAACTTTATTTGAGCTTGATGCGATCGCGGCTGCCTTTGTGGGTGGTGTGAGTGCTAAAGGAGGCATAGGACGAGTTACAGGGTCCATCATTGGGGCCATCGTAATGGCTTCATTATCAAGTGGTATGAATCTTATTGGTCTTGATATTTCACTTCAATATATTGTGCGAGGATTAGTATTAGTCGTTGCGGTTGTCTTTGATGTGAAGACTCGTAATATGAAATAAAGTTAAATCACACAAAAAGAAAAACAAGCTAATTGATATGCTCCCTCCTAAGTAGACACTCTAATTAATTAGAGCTACCGTGGAGGGTTTTTTAATGGGACGAGTGAGGAAATATTCAGTTGATACCATAGTTCAAGCATGTGTAGACTATTTAGAAGGTCGAGGAAGTTATCAAAGTCTAGCCAAACAATTAAGCGTGAGCAAATTTGCACTTCAATCATGGGTTCACATTTACCAAACCCATGGGAGAGATATCTTTTCTCATAAGCCAAGAAATCGATCCTATACTAAAGCATTCAAAGAACAAGTGGTTCATGAGTATGTGCA
>JAGXSD010000041.1 GCA_018333955.1 Erysipelotrichia bacterium | reverse complement strand
CTTGGTTAATTGTCGGTTTCCCTTTCTTAACTACTCCTAATGCTCCGTACTTCTTCTTTATTGTAGTCCATGTATATATTGTTCCTGTTGGTATGTCATACTTCTTTGATAAATAGCCTGCACTTGCCCTTTCTTGATATTCCTTCAACACCATATTCTTGAACTCTAAATCGTATTTTTTGAAATTTTGACCTTTCTTAGCCATATAAAAAATACCTCCATAATCCAATTATAGAGGTATTTCGTTTTAGACAACATCGGTGTCTTTTTTTATTTGTCTACTAAACAGGGTGCAGTCTAATTAGACTAAACACTTTTCTCTAGTGCATTGTAAGCTTTCGCAAATCTTGCTTTTTGACGAGCAGCATAGTTTTTGTGGTAGATTCCACTAGTCACTGCTTTGTCTAGTTTTGAATTCAATGTGTTAAGGGCATTTAAAGCACCTTCTTTATCTTGTGCGGAGATAAGTTTAATCACTGATTTCATCGCTGTTTTGAGCGCTGATTTTTCAGAAGTGATGGCCGCTGCTTTTTTCACGTTAGTGAGTGCGCGTTTCTTCTGAGATTTGATATTTGGCATACGATCCTCCTTAATTGCTTTTTTATTATAGCAACACCGAATTGAAAATGCAATGATAAGGTTATATGCGAAACAATGTGTTTTTTGATAGAATGATAACGAGGTTCAATATGATGAAAAAAAGAGTTGTTTTTATGGGGACTCCTATCTTTGCCGCAAAGATATTAAAACATTTGAGTCATTTTCCAATTGACATTGTTGCGGTGGTCACACAGGCCGATAAGAAGGTTGGACGAAAGCAAATCCTGACGCCGACTCCAGTCAAAGTGGTGGCTCAAGAATTAGGACTTCCTATCTTTCAACCTATTAAGGTTAAAGAGATCTTAGAAGATCTTCAACACCTTCATATCGACTATATCATCACATGTGCATATGGTCAGTTCTTACCAGAATCGATACTTAAATGTGCTAAAGAGGATGCACTTAATATTCATGCATCCTTGCTTCCAAAGTATCGTGGTGGTGCACCGATTCATTGGGCCATCATAAATGGAGAAAAAGAATCAGGCATTAGTCTAATGAGAATGATTAAAGCGATGGATGCAGGTGAAGTATTTGCGCAAACCAAAGTCGACATTCTTATTGATGACACGACAGAGATCTTACATGACAAACTGATTGAAAGTGCAAAACTTTGTCTAGATGAGTATTTAATGAAAGTCATTCATCATGAAATTACGGCCCATCCACAAGATGAGTCACACGTGACTTTTGGGTATAATGTATTACCTGAAGATGAGCATGTATCCTTTGACCAAGATGCACTTCATGTTCATAATCATATTCGAGGGTTAATTAGTTGGCCAATTGGGTATGCGTTACTTAATGATAAGCGAGTTAAACTTTATGGCAGTAAACTGCTTCATCAAAAATCTGATCAACCGAGTGGTACTATTCTTAAAATTGATGATTGTGGATTGCATGTTGCGACACAAACCGATAATATTTGTATAACTCACGTTCAAGTTGAAGGACGTAAGATGTACAAGGTTAGTGATGATAAACCTTATCTATCAACCTTCATAAATCAACAATTTAAGTAATTTATATCGTAAATAATGCAACTTAGCATAAATTTATCCCAACTTTAGAAAGGTATGGTATGGTGATGTCACCAAGGATGTATGAGTCAAAATACTACTTTTAAACAACGCTTGCTCACACAATTTAAAGTTCTATCCACACTTGCAACACATCACTTGGTTGTTCAAGAAAACACCTCAAAGGTCTCACTTGTTGACTTATCTATGAGTGAGTTAGAACGCATTATTAAAGCTAATGAAGAAAAAGGTCTCATCTTACATGGGAAAACCTCATTAGGCAATGTTCGAATCTTTAGTGAGGATGTTCATTTGATTGAATCCTTTGGGAATTTGGTCTTAACAACCTACAAAGGTAAAGAAGTACGATTTGATTTGAAGCTATTTGAGTTAGAAGAACAACTTCATGATTATGGGTATGTTCGCGTGAGTAAATCTATGTTAGTGAATACTCACCATATTGAAGCTGTCTCATCTAGTTTTAATGCAAAGCTTAGACTTCATTTGTCAAATGGTATATTTGTGGATGTCAATCGATCGTATTTGAAAACATTTAAAACGTATATGAAAGAGAGGGACAATCTATGATGTATGTTATTTATGGATTATGGGCTCTTGCCGCCATCATAGTGCTTCGTTTAGGTTTCTCATTGTATTATCAATGGCGTTACCAAAACATCGTCAAATCAAGTCCACGTAAACAAAAACAATTATTACTTCAATATGCTTCTCCACTTGTTGTAGTGTTAGCACTATCTTTTGGATTACAATATCAAACGAATCAAGCTCCTAATTTCAGTGTGCTTGATCATAAAATGTTACCGGCCCAAAACTATGATGCATTCAGTGAGAATGCAACTCAGATTCGCGCAACTCAAGAAGCTGAAGTCAAAGGAGTGGTCATTGTTGAAGAAGATGGAGTTACAAATAAGTATTATGTCATTACCATTAAAGGTGTTGACTACTTAATTTTAGAACCTATTGAATAAAGAGTGGTAATTCCACTTTTTTTGTGTTTTACTTTATGTTGGTGGCTTTTTTGATATAATAAAGGCGACTAAAGAGGTACCTTATGAACAAACAATATGAACTTAATAAAAATTTAGCACAAATGCTCAAGGGTGGTGTCATCATGGATGTCACCAGTGCAGAGGAAGCACTGATTGCTCAAGAAGCTGGTGCATGTGCGGTAATGGCACTTGAGCGAGTGCCAGCTGATATTCGCAAAGATGGAGGTGTTGCTCGTGCATCCGATCCAAAAATGATTAAAGAAATACAAGCAGCAGTCTCAATTCCTGTCATGGCGAAAGTACGTATTGGTCATTTTGTGGAGGCTCAAATTTTAGAAGCTCTAGAAGTTGATTACATTGATGAGTCTGAAGTGTTAACACCAGCTGATCCAACGTATCATATTGATAAAACGGCTTTTAAAGTGCCATTTGTATGTGGTGCTAAGAATTTAGGAGAAGCACTTCGTCGTATTAGTGAAGGAGCTTCCATGATTCGTACTAAGGGTGAACCTGGCACCGGGGATGTGATTGAAGCGGTTAAACACATGCGAATGATGACCCTTGAAATTCGTCGAATTCAAAGTCTTGAAAAATCAGAACTATACCATGCAGCCAAAGAGCTACAAGCTCCAATTCATTTAGTGGAATATGTCCATGAACATGGAAAACTCCCTGTTGTGAATTTTGCAGCGGGTGGGGTTGCAACTCCTGCCGATGCAGCCATGATGATGCAACTAGGTTGTGATGGCGTTTTCGTTGGTTCAGGCATCTTTAAATCAGGAGATCCTCGCAAACGTGCTGCAGCGATTGTGAAAGCAGTCACTCATTATAATGATCCTAAAATCTTAGCTGAAGTTAGCGAGGATTTAGGTGAACCTATGGTGGGAATTAATGTCTATTCTGTTAAAGAAGAAGATAAAATGGCTGATCGAGGATATTAATGGTTATTGGTGTTTTAGCCATTCAAGGCGCATTTAGAGAACATATGGACGTGTTAAAACGTCTTGGTGTTGAAGGTCGTCTCATTAAGAAAGTAAGCGATTTAGAAGGAATCAATGGGATTATTTTGCCTGGTGGAGAAAGTACTGCCATGGCCAAGCAAATGAAAGAGAATGGGCTTTTTGAAGCCCTGCAAATACTGATTAACCAAGGATGTCCAGTGATGGGGACGTGTGCTGGATTGATTTTATTATCAAAAGAAATCACAAATCAACCTGTGAGTACTTTAGGGGTGATGGATATTCGGGTTAAACGAAATGCCTATGGTCGACAACTCGATTCATTTGCAACTCAATCCTCAATAAAATACATCAGTAATACACCGCTTGAACTTGTCTTCATTCGCGCTCCTTATATTGAAGAAGTCGGTGAAGGGGTTGAAGTATTATGTGAAGTGGATGGTCATATTGTTGTAGCTCTACAAAAAAATATGCTTGCTTTAGCATTCCATCCTGAATTAACTGGGATTGATGATGTTCATCAATTCTTCATCCAACATATGATAAAGAAAGAGAGTAAAGACCATGGATCAATCTCGTATCCGTAATTTTTCCATTATCGCTCATATTGACCATGGTAAGTCGACATTAGCCGATCGAATTTTAGAATTAACTCAAACAGTTGCGAGTCGTGAAATGATGGCGCAAATTTTAGATTCTTTAGATTTAGAGCGTGAACGTGGTATTACGATTAAACTTAATGCGGTTCAGCTTCAATATAAAGCTCGTGATGGCGAAGTTTATACACTTCACCTTATTGATACCCCAGGTCATGTTGACTTCACCTATGAGGTTTCACGCTCTTTAGCGGCATGTGAAGGAGCAGTGCTCGTTGTGGATGCGGCTCAAGGCATTGAAGCTCAAACCTTAGCGAATGTGTATCTTGCATTAGATAATGATTTAGAAATCATTCCCGTCATCAACAAAGTTGATTTACCAAGTGCAGACCCACAGCGAGTGATTGAAGCTATTGAGAATACGATTGGTTTAGAAGCGAAAGATGCTCCACTTATTTCCGCAAAGAATGGGTTAAACATTGAAGATGTTTTAGAAGCTGTGATTAAAAAAGTGCCTGCTCCAAGAGGAGATATTAAGAAACCATTAAAAGCTTTAGTATTTGACTCCATCTTTGATCCCTATCGTGGCATTATTGCATACATTCGTGTAGTGGATGGTTCAATCAAGATTGGTGATAAACTACGCTTTATGGCCACTCAAGCGGAGTATGAAGTGGTTGAATGTGGTATTCGAACACCAAAAGAAGTTAAAAAACAAGAACTTGTCGCGGGAGAAGTAGGTTGGGTGGCTGCGGCCATTAAATCGATTAAAGATGTGCGTGTAGGGGATACCATTACTCATGTCCACAATCCTGCGAGTGAGCCATTAAAAGGATATCGTGAGTTAAATTCCATGGTGTTTTGTGGACTTTATCCAACAGATACGTCTAAATACAATGATTTACGTGAAGCATTAGAAAAACTTAATTTAAATGATGCAGCTTTGAAATTTGAAGCAGAAACGTCAGTGGCATTAGGATTTGGATTTAGATGCGGATTTCTAGGACTTCTTCATATGGATGTAGTGCAAGAGCGTATCGAGCGTGAATATAAGATTCCTTTGATTGCGACAGCACCATCAGTGGTTTATCATGTGTATCTTACTGATGGGTCAATGAAAATCATTGATAACCCAAGTTTACTTCCTCCAGTTCAAAAAATCAGTCGCATCGAAGAGCCTTTTGTGAAAGCAACCATGATGGTTCCAAATGAATATGTAGGAGCACTTATGGATTTATGCCATAAAAAGCGTGGAATCTATGAAGACTTAATTGTGATTGATGATGCTCGTCGTCAACTCGTCTATCAAATACCACTTTCGGAGATTGTTTACGATTTCTTTGATCGCTTAAAATCAATTTCACGAGGATATGCTTCCTTTGATTATGAGTTTATTGGATATGTGGAATCCAAACTTGTGAAGATGGATATTTTACTCAATAGTGAATCGGTGGATGCTTTATCGATTATTGTTCATCGTGATTTCGCCTATGGTCGTGGGAAAGTGATTGTAGAGAAACTAAAAGAACTAATCCCACGTCAACAATTTGAGATTCCTGTGCAAGCCACGATTGGTAACAAAGTTATTGCACGCTCAGATATTAAAGCTTTACGTAAGAATGTTCTTGCGAAATGTTATGGTGGGGATATCTCACGTAAACGTAAACTATTAGAGAAACAAAAAGAAGGAAAAAAACGCATGAAGCAAGTCGGGAATGTGGAAGTTCCCCAAGAAGCATTCATGGCCGTTTTATCCATGGACGAATAAGCAACGAAAGTTGCTTATTTATTTAGGAGGAGTATGACACATATTCATGAAATGATAGCTTATATCAATGATGTTCGCCATCGATTGGGTTGGGATTTAATTGATACGAATCAATCGATGATGGGATATTTAGAAGATGAAGTTAAAGAGTTAAGAATTGAGATTGATCGTCACCATCCTCAAGGCATAGAAGATGAACTGATGGATGTATTATTCGTATGTTTGTCATTGATTCATGACAATAAAATCGAACTTAACACAGCATTACGACGTAAACTAGAGGCTGTAGTGCAAAAATATGAAGCACGTTAGACACTTATACATTCATATTCCTTTTTGCACGCATATTTGCGCGTATTGTGATTTCGTGAAGTCGCGCTATCATGAAGGACTTGCGGATCATGTGATTGATCGACTTATTGAAGATATTCATGCATGCGAGAGTGAGCACTTGGAAACATGTTATATTGGAGGGGGTACACCTTCTGCACTTTCTTTAGCTCAATTAGAAAAGTTATGTCAAACCATTCACCAAAAATGGTCAGAAGTCAAAGAATACACCGTCGAAATCAATCCTGAGGATATGAGTATTGAAAAAATGCAATGTCTTAAGACTTATGGAGTCAATCGACTTAGTATGGGAGTTCAAACGACTCAGGATAGGTTGCTCAAAATCATTACCCGTCATCATAATTTTGATGATGTGGCGAGAGTGAGTCAGTGGGCGCATGAATGTGGGATTGATAATATCTCATATGACTTAATGTATGGATTACCGACTCAAACATTAGATGAGTTTAAACAATCCATTGATACTGTGTTAACCTTACAGCCAAGTCATTGTTCACTCTATGCTTTAACCATTGAACCTAACACTGCCTTTGGCCGTCAAAAAATCCTACCTGTTGATAATGAACTTGAAGGATTGATGTATCAATGTGCCATTGATACCTTAACACAAGCCGGTTATGACCACTACGAAGTGAGTTCATTTGCGAAATCAAAGGAGTCTCGCTCATCTCATAATCTATCATATTGGCATTATCATGATTTCTTAGGACTTGGACCTGGAGCAGCCTCCAAAGTAGGATCGCGACGTTGGACCAATACCCGCAATATTCATCATTATACGCAAAAACAAAACCTAATCTTTGAAGACATTGAATTATCTCTTCAAGATCAGGTGATTGAAATCTTAATGATGGGATTAAGAGTGAACGAAAAGGTGTTATATTCAAGGCTTCAAAAAGTGTACCCACAAATCAAAGGAAACCTTCACTCAACCTTAGCTAAACATGAGAAGCAAGGATGGATCATTCATGATGATGAAGGAATCATCACCACACCGTTAGGACGTTTGTTTCTGCATGACTTAATTGTGGATATCATGGAAGTCATTGAAGCATCACCATAAACTATTTCGGATTATTGCATCGATAATATTCCACTAGGGCAAGTGTTGACAAGTCTTGATTATGTTCGTTGATGATGGATTCTACCATCGATGTAATTTTCTCGACAATAGGTAAATGCAGTGATCGTAAGTTTGCTTCATGCATCACACATCGTAAGTCTTTTAGGAAGTGAGCTAGTATAAATCCTGGATTCATATCTTCTTCAACTAGTAGTGGCCCATTATGAATACTTTGCCAAGAACTTGCGGCTCCTTGATTAATGAGTGTTAACACATCTTTAGCATTAAGATTGACATGTTTTGCATATTCCATCGATTCTAATAACCCAGCAAGATTTGTGGCGACACTAATTTGATTGGCCATTTTTGTGTGTTGTCCATGCCCGCTCGAGCCACAATAGACGACTTTTGAACCCATAAGTTCGAGCAGTGGCATCAGTCGCTTCACAATACTTTGATCACCACCAATCATGATGGATAATGTTGCATTTTGTGCACCTCCTAAACCACCACTGACTGGGGCATCAACCCAATGAAGCTTTGCTTCCTGTGCTTGTGTGTAAAGTTTTGTGGTCAAGTTAGGAAGATTTGTTGACATATCAATGATGATTGTTCCTTCCTTAACATGTGGCAATACATCACTAACAAATACTTTCTCAACCACATCAGGGGTTGATAACATCATAATCACGACATCAGCTTCTTTAACACATGATTTAATGTTTGTATGAACGGTGCATATTTCTTTTAGAGGCTCACTTTTAGATGCTGTACGATTATACACATGAACATCATGAAACTGAGCAATATGTCTTACCATCCGAGATCCCATTAAACCTAATCCTAACCATGCGATTTTCATTAACGTCTCCATTCTAGTTGTAATACTCTTAATACTATGATAACATAGAAATGCTTTTATTCTAGGGGTGAGGTTTCCTCGACCCATCACTTGGTTTAAAAGGACAGAAAGAGAGAGGACAATATGATTTCAAAAGAAAGAAAACAAGAAATCATGAAAGAGTATGCTCGTTTTGAAGGAGATACTGGATCAGTAGAAGTGCAAGTTGCAGTTCTAACTGAACAAATCAACGTCTTAACTGAACACTTAAAAGTGCATTCAAAAGACTTCCATTCACTTCGTGGCTTACTTAAAATGGTTGGACGTCGTCGTAGTTTCTTAAACTACCTTCGTAAATCCGACATCAACCGTTATCGTGAACTTGTAAGTCGTTTAGGACTTCGTAAATAAATCAAACTTCGGTTTGATTTTTTATTTTTTCACAAGTGTGTTTTTTAGTGTTGAGTATGATAAAATAGTAAAGTTAAAGTAAGAGGTGAAATATGTCAAAACAGCGCTTTGCGTTAGATTTTGCAGGCCGTTCTCTAGTGGTAGAGACGGGAGAAGTTGCAAAACAAGCAGGAGGATCGGTGCTCATTCGTTATGAAGATACCGTCATCTTGTCCACAGCGACCGGGAGTAAACAAGGTAAAGATTTAGATTTCTTTCCACTCACAGTCACTTATGAAGAGAAGTTGTATTCAGTAGGAAAAATTCCTGGTGGATTTTTACGTCGTGAAGGGCGTCCAAGTGAAGCGGCCATCTTAACATCCCGCTTGATTGATCGTCCAATTCGTCCGTTATTTGCGGAAGGGTATCGTAATGAAGTTCAAGTTGTGAATATGGTTTTATCTGCGGATAATAACTGCTCACCGGCCATGGCGGCAATGTTTGGGTCATCATTAGCACTATGTGTTTCTGATCTTCCATTTAATGGTCCAATTGCGGGTGTTGTGGTAGGGCGTGTGAATGGTGAACTCATCATTAACCCTACCTTAGAAGAACTTGAAAAATCAGACATTGACTTAACTGTTGCGGGAACTAAAAAGGCCATCAACATGGTTGAAGCTGGCGCTAAAGAAGTCAGTGAAGAAGATATGCTTGAAGCCATGTTATTTGGGCATGAGTTCATAATCAAACTTTGTGAGTTCCAAGAGAAAATTGCTCGTGAAGTCGGCAAAGCAAAACGTGAGCTTGCACTATATACCATTGCGGAAGAAATTGTTTCTACAGTAAAACTTCATTTTGAAACTCGTTTACGTGAAGCCGTTGCGATTAATGAAAAATTAGTTCGCTACAATACCATTGATGAGATTGAAGCTGAGGCTGTTGCTCATTTTGAATCATTCCATTATGATAGCGAAAAGATTAAAGATAAAACACTCAAACAAGTCAAAGAAGTATGTCATGATATTGTTTATGATGAAGTACGTCGTTTAGTTTCTGTTGAGAAGATTCGTCCTGATGGGCGAAAAGTGGATGAAATTCGTCCATTGAATTCTCAAATTGATTTATTACCTCGTGTTCATGGTAGTGCGATGTTTACTCGCGGTGAAACCCAAGTGATTTCAATCGCAACCTTAGGGGCGATGGGAGATACACAAATTATTGATGATTTGAGTATGGTCGAATCTAAGCGCTTCATGCATCACTATAACTTTCCTCCATTCTCAGTTGGAGAAACTGGACGTATGGGATCTCCAGGTCGTCGTGAAATCGGTCACGGTGCTTTAGGTGAGCGTGCTTTAGCTCAAGTGTTACCAAGTGAAGATGAATTCCCATACGCAATCCGCTTAGTTGCGGAAGTTGTGGAATCCAATGGTTCAACCTCACAAGCTTCTATTTGTGCAGGATCTATGGCACTAATGGCTGCAGGGGTTCCTATTAAGGCTCAAGTTGCAGGAATTGCAATGGGATTAGTCACTTATGGTGATAGTTACACTGTGCTTTCAGATATTCAAGGAATGGAAGATCATTTTGGAGATATGGACTTTAAAGTTGCAGGAACTTCAAAAGGGGTCACAGCACTTCAAATGGATATTAAGATTGAAGGATTAACGCCTCAAATTCTAAAAGAAGCATTATCACAAGCTAAAGTTGGACGCTTACATATTCTTGAAAACATGAATCAAATGATTAGTGAACCAAGACTGGAAGTGGGTGAATATGCTCCTAAACTTCATAAGTTACAAATACCAGTTGATAAGATTCGTGAAATCATTGGTCCAGGCGGCAAGATGATTAATCAAATCATTGCAGATTGTGACAATGTTAAGATTGATATTGAAGATGATGGTCGAGTAGTGATTTATCATCATAATCGTGAAGCAATTAATAAAGCGGTATCTCGTATTGAATCATTAATCAAAGTAACCAAAGTAGGAGAAGTATTTGATGGTAAGGTTGTCCGTATTGAAAAATTCGGAGCATTTGTATCATTATTCCCAGGCACTGATGGTTTACTACACGTATCTAAGATTTCATATGATCGTGTTGAAAAGGTTGAAGATGTGCTTAAACTTGGTGACATCATTAAGGTGATCGTGACTGAAGTGGATGAAAAAGGACGTGTAAACGTCTCAGCCAAAGATTTACTACCAAAACCAGAGGGTTACGTTGAACCCGAGCGTAAACCATTCAACAAAGATAAGAGACCACCAAGAAGAAACGGGTAACCGTTTTTTCTTCTATGAAAGGAACACTATGATTGATTTTAAAACTTTAGCAAAATCCTATGAAAAAGAAATGATTCAAGATTTAGTAGATTTAATTGCATTTCCTTCACTGACTGATGAAGCCAGCATGTCATTAGAAGCTCCATTTGGAAAGCCTTTGAAGGAAACCTTAGATTGGTTTTTAGCACGTTGTAAAGCCCTAGGATTTGATGTGGATAATGTGGATGGCTATGCTGGAGTCGCTTCACTTGGAAAGCAAAGCAGTACCTTAGGAATTCTAGGACACTTAGATGTCGTGCCAGTTGGAGAAGGGTGGAGTAAAGACCCATTCAAAGCCGTCATTGAAGATGGGGTCATCTATGGACGTGGTACTGGGGATGATAAAGGTCCAACCATTGCGGCTCTTTATGCCATGAGAATGCTGAAAGACTTACATATTCCACTAAAACATCAACTTCAACTTATTGTCGGAGTGGATGAAGAAACAGGGATGCGTTGTATGGATTACTATACTAAACATCGCAAGATTCCTGATTTTGGTTTTGTGCCAGATGCGTATTTTCCACTCATTTATGGAGAGAAGGGGATTGCGAACATTGTTTTGACCTCATCAAAACCAACCATCATTCATTCATTTAATGCGGGTGAGCGTCCAAACATTGTGATTGGAAAAGCAACATTCATCATTAAAGCTCAACATGATGCTCAAGGATTTGAATGGTATAAAAAGGCTCATCGCCTAGCGATGGATGTGAAGATTATTGATGACCACCATGTGGAGTATACAGCCTATGGAGATTACACCCATGCTTCAACTCCTCATAAAGGGATTAATGCCGCTTATCATGCGTTTAACTTTGTAGGGTCTGTCTATCATGATGATTTAGCTTTAGAAGCCGCAACCTTTATTAGTGATGTCATGGGGCGAAGTTTAAATATTGCTTTTGATGGAGTTCATATGGGATGGTTAAGCACAAACTGCGGCATTGTAAGAGTGTCTCATGATAAAACTGAACTCACCATTGATATTCGCTATCCTAATGATGTGACTTTTGATTGGATTATCTCTCGTCTTAATGAAAAACTAGAAAACACATCATTTAAAGCGAGTGTAATGGCTCATAAAGAACCTCATTTTGTGGATCCTAGTTCAGAATTGGTGCAAACATTACATCGAGTTTATAAGGAATACAGTGGAGATGAATTTACCCCGCCTCTTACCATGGGTGGTGGAACTTACGCACGTACCATGCCAAATTTTGTAGCCTATGGCATGAAATTCATCACTAAACCACAACTTCCTCATGTGGGCGATGCTCATCAAAAGGATGAAGGTATTGAAGTTGAGGATCTTGTTTTAGCAAGTGCGATTTATGCGAAAGCACTCTATGATTTAGCGTATGAGGATGCGTAAAAAACCTTGGGTGGATACTCTTTTAGAGAATCCTCCCAAGTTTGTTCATAAGGACTGTAAATTCGTCCATCAAAATATAACCAAAGAATTTGAGCGTGTTCATTTGGAGATTGGTTCTGGTAAAGGTGACTATTGGATTTTAATGAGTCAAGCTAATCCTCAAGATTTTTGGATTGGCATAGAGAAGGATACTAAAGTCGCCGCCATAGCGATTAAAAAAGCTATGGATTCAATCCAAAATAATCAAATATTTGTGGTGGCTGATGCACAGCAATGTCTTGATGATATTCAAGATGCTTTTGTGGATATTATTCATCTTAATTTCTCTGATCCATGGCCAAAGAAACGCACTCACAAGCGTCGACTTTCGGCTTCTAGTTTCATTGCACAATATCATCGTATTTTGAGTGCAGATGGTCAAATTATCATGAAGACCGATAATAAAGACTTATTTGAATATTCAATGGTATCATTCTCTCAAGCGGGTTTTGTTTTAGAGGACATGAGTGTTGATTTTAGAAGAACATTTCATGAAGATGCTATTAGTGAGTATGAGGCTCGTTTCATGAGTTTAAATCAACCTATTTATCGTTGTGTATGGAGGAAAAAATCACATGGATAAGTTACTATTTCATTTAGAGAATCTAGCAAACCTTGATGGCATTGCATCGTTAGAATCACAAGTATTTCAATATATGAAAACGCATTTAACTCCTTATGCGGATGAGATTATTAGCGATGGTCTTGGAAGTATCTTTGGCGTTAAAAAAAGTAAGAATCCAAATGCAAAACGTGTTTTACTCGCAGGTCACATGGATGAAGTTGGATTCATGGTTAAAGGAATCAATGACGTAGGCTCATTATCAATTTATCCTGTGGGTGGATGGTGGTCACAAACCTTGATGAGCCAACGCGTGCGTGTAACCACCAATGATGGCCGAGTTTATAAAGGGGCGATTGGTTCTATTCCTCCTCATTTACTTACCGAGGCCAAACGTAATGCGGTCGTCGACATTGCGGATTTACTGGTGGATGTTGGCGCAACGAGTAAACAAGAAGTGCTTGATATGGGGATTAATCTAGGAGATATGGTCGTTCTTGATGGCGCGTTTGTGTACTTAAATGAACATCGTATTTTATCCAAAGCGCTTGATAATCGATATGGATGTGCGATGTCATTGGCCATGCTTGAAGCGTTTAAGGATGTCGAGTTACCTTTTGATCTTATTGCGGGAGCGACAGTTCAAGAAGAAGTTGGTTTACGTGGAGCACAAACCGCAGCCGTACTAACTCAACCTGACATTGCGATTGTTTATGATTGTTCACCTGCGAATGATGCGGGTGGAGATAAGGATGTTTTAGGAAAACTTGGAGCTGGTGTGTTACTTAGATTTGTGGATGCGAGTATGTTACCTAATCGTTGCATGATTGAGCGTCTTAAACAAACCACCATCCAACATGAACTCCCTCATCAATACTACTTATCATTAGGAGGGACTGATGCTGGAGCCATCCATAAAGCACATATGGGTGTCCCTACATTAACCATGTGTATTTGCGCTCGTAATATTCATACTTCTTCAAGTATTTGTGATGTGAATGATTTAAAGGCGGCCTATCATGCATCACTTCATTTCATTGGTGAATTGAATGAGAATGCAATCAATGATATGATTAAATGTAATCAATAACTATGAAAAAGATATTCACGGTTTTTATGTTCGCACTCGTCTTGAGTGCGTGTCAAATGTCAGGAATTCAAGAGGTGAAGATTGACAGAACTCTTGAATCTTTTAATCGTGAGTCTTCATTTGTTCAGAATATTATCACAACCAATTATGCATTTTATCGACCTTTTCATGTTGGTATTATGCAAAGTCAACCTTATGGGATTTCTCTTAAATCTCATAATGAAATCATTACTTTTAATGTGGATGTGGTTGGAATTATTGCACGTGAGTTATATACAAACTCTTTAAATCGAACGCTTAGATTACTTACAAAGGATACACCTCTAATACATCGAGTAGGGGAGTTTATTGATGTTCAAGGGCGATCTCAAACCTATGAACTCAAAATTAATCAAGTCAATGATCGCTTTATCATGATTTTAAGAAGTTATCATGTGGTGCTAAGTACTGATGTAAGTTTAAGTAACATAGAACCTGTTTTAAAGGATATGATTTTAATTCTACTGAGTTCAACCACTTCTAATGAGCGAATTTTAAGTCTCTATAGTAATATGGATGAGCGACAAAGTCTTCAAAACCAAAGTGAAAACTTATTTAATCAACTCGCCCCTGAATCAGGAACGATTGCGGATATGATTAATCTACTCAAAGGACCACCAACACTAGAAGAACTACTTCGTGAGTACCAAAATCTACCAACAGAAGAAATTATCGAAGGTGAAGAAGAAGGGTTTGAATAACCATTAAGTGAGGGAAAGTTATGTTTAAAAAATTGATGTCGTTTCTATTTGAAGAGGTTGATGTCATTGAAGAAGAAATTGAACCTAGTTATGATCCTTCATTAAGTCAAGAATCAACAGGTGTTTCAAAAATGAAGATGATTGATTTGGAGGACGAAGAACCTGTGATTGAAGAGGTTCCTTTAGTCTCGCAAAAGTCATTTAATCTTGAAATAGAACGTGTTGAAAAAAGGGTTGAAGTTAAACCTTCACTTCTTAAAGAAGTTACAAAGCAAGAACCTTATCAAGCTAAGGGGATAATTTCTCCGATTTTTGGTAAGAAAGAACAAGTGATTACGCATACCAAAGCTACGCAAGCCCCACTACCACTTCCTCAAGAGAATGCTAGTATTTTGGGTACTGTTTTTTCACCCATCTATGGTGTGGTGAAGGCAAAACCAATTCAAGCAAAAAATCCAAGTGTGACACCAAAACATGTAAGTATGGATGAATTATTTAATGATGAACCCATCATTAAACCAACTCTAAAGCAACCGAGTTTAGATGATTTATTTGAAGAAAAGATCGAGCAGAAGCCAATTAAAGAGTTGGTTTCACCACAAGAAGTGTCCAATGAACATGATGATGAGAATGTTCAAATGTTGTTTCGATCATTATTTGACGAACAGGAGTAAAATATGATTTTTTTCATTGGTATAAAAGGAGCGGGAATGGCTTCATTGGCATGCATGCTTCATGATGTAGGCTATGAGGTAATGGGCAGTGATATTGATAAACATATTTTCACAGAAGATCAATTGCATGTCCGTGGCATCAAGATTGTTCCTTTTTTGAGTACTTCATTTCTCCCTGAATGGACGATTGTGGTGGGGAATGCTTTTTTAGATGATTTTGATGAAGTTAAAAAAGCTCATGCTTCAGCGAATGTCAGAGTCATACGTTATCATCATTTTTTAGGTGAACTCATGGCGAAGTATAATTCAATTGCAGTTAGTGGCTCACACGGTAAAACAACGACAACGTCATTAGTTGCTAAGATGTTGACTTATCATCATCCAAGTGGATATCTCATTGGGGATGGCCAAGGCCATTTAAGTGAAGATGCACGTGATTTAGTCGTTGAAGCGTGTGAATATCGTCATCATTTCTTAGCTTATCATCCTCAATATGCCATCATTACCAACATCGATTGGGATCATGTGGATTATTTTAAAACTTTAGAAAGCTATGTTGAATCATTTCAATTATTTGCACAGACCGTGTCACAACACATTATTGCATGTGGTGATGACCCATTGATTCGACAACTAAAATCATCAGTTCCAATGACTTTTTATGGATTTGAAGACCATAATGATGTGATAGCGAAAAACATTATTTATCAAGATGGCTTAACTCAGTTTGATTTGTGGGTGGATGGAAACTTCTTAAGTCCTTTCACGTTATCACTTGTGGGAGATCATATGGTGCTTAATACTTTAGCAACCATTGCTTTAGGCTTAAAGCTACATATTCCACTCCATGATATCCAAGCAAGTCTAAAAGATTTTAAAGGCGCAAAACGTCGTTTTGTGCAAGAAATCGTTGGAGACGATGTTTTTATCGATGATTATGCTCATCATCCTACTGAGATCAAGATGACCATCTTAGCAGCAAAGAAAGCATATCCACATAAAAAGATTATTTCAATCTTTAAACCCCATCGTGTATCCCGGTTAGTTAACTTTGTGGACGAATTTACATCCGCATTAGCACTTTCAGATCATGTTTATTTAGTAAACTTCAATAGTATTGACGATTATGAAGATGGATATACCCAAGACATTCATTATTTGTCTGATCGTTTAAGTCATGCTTCAGTGATTGAAGAAGATATGAATGCAGCCCATATCTTAGCAAAACATTCACCTGCAGTGTATTTGTTTATGAGTTCAAAAGATATTTATGTGCTATCTGATTTTCTGAAAGAGATTAAACAAACACAACTAAAATAGTTAGGTTTGAATCTATAGGAGGAAATATGGCTCAGACGTTTTTTAAACATCGTTTTAAGATTGCTTCATTTGTATTTGTGATTACACTGCTGTCATTCTACGTCAACTATGTGTTTATTTTTCAAACTCCACTAGTTCTTGAAAACCATCTTGGATTTCTTTTATATAGTTTCGTTTTTAGTGTTGTTTTCTTTCTTTATGCGAACTTTAAAGCAAAAGTTGCGACTGGGATTTTTTTCGTGGGATGGGTTATGACATTAGTAAATCTATATATTGATTTACTTAAAGCGCGCATTGAAACGGGAGGCACTGTAGGCGCAACTTTAGGATTTTTAAGCAATATGATTTTAGTTTTTGCATTATCTATTATTTTAGAATTATTTGCGCAAGTCATTAGTCGTATCACAAAAAGATAAGGAGAACCAATGATTCGAAAAGCACGCTTTGAAGATATTCCAGCCATGACATCAATTTATAATGAAGTTGTTCGCACCAATGCTGCAACCTTTGACATTGATCCTCAAAGCTTAGCATCTCGAACTCAATGGTTTTATTCGCATGGAATCAATAATCCAATCATTGTCGTCGAAGAGGAAGGTAAAGTTTATGGTTATGCTGGATTATCACCATTTGGAACAGATGATGGTTATGATCGTAGTGTTAAATTATGCATATATCTTCATCAAGATAAACGAGGTGAAGGATTGGGTCGTATTCTTATGGAAGCAATTTTAGAGCTTGCTCAGCAAAATCCACATATTCATACGGTAGTCTCTGAAATTACTTCCACTAATGAGGCTTCAAAGCGACTTCATGAGATTTTCGGTTTCACATATTGTGGCACCATCAAAGAATGTGGTTACAAATTTAATGAATATCATGATATGGACTTATACCAAATGATTGTTTCATCTAAATAAGTCATTTCAATAATATAATGAAGAGCGAAAGCTCTTTTTTTGTAGAGATTTTGTGAGGTTGATGACATAATTATCAATTAAAGCGCTTTCGGTTCTATTGAAAATTGTTTCAAACATGTCTATAATATACTAAAGAGGTCTTTATATGGATGAACTATTAACACTATTAAGCTCAGTTTCACAATTACTGATACCTATTTTAGCAGTCATTGCCCTGTATTTTTTGATACGATTTTTGATTGCTTTAATCAAACTCACTAAAAAAATACACCAATCCATAGAAAGTGTCGATCGCTCACTCAACATTGTTGAAAACTATCTTGATCAAATGAAAGCTCCTATGAACACGATTACAAACATCTCAAGAGGGGTTGATCAAGTGGGAGCATTCTCTGAAAGTTTCGTTAAAGGTTTAATTGAAATTCTCATCTCAAATATGGGTGTACTCAAAGATGCCATCAGTTCATTCTTTAGTAAAGATGGAGGCGAATCACATGACACTGAGTGATTTACTCTCATCTTTAGAACAAGAGATTATTGCATTAAAAGATAAAATATCTAATGCGGATTATTCATTATTAGAAGAGCGCTACATGCAAATGAAGTCCTCAATCTTAGAAGCATCTCAATCATTGAGTGCCCATTTGAAGAAACAGCTTGATGATCATCAAGTTGCGGAAAAAGTGAATGAGGCCAAACTCAAAATTATGGATTCACTTAATGATTTTGCGCAAGTGATGGTTAAGGTTAATCAAGATTACAAAATCACAAATACCATCGAGATTTCACTGAAACAGCTTCAAGAGACTATTCAAGAATATGTTGGTGAATTTAAAGAGAATTATGGTCAACAAATTCAAAGCAGTGTGGAAGCATTAAGTTATGGATTTAAAGCATGGGTGGATGCGAAACCACTTGAACAAGACTTTCAGACATTAAAATCAGCGATAGAGACCCAAATTCAATCAATCAAAGCTTGGATAGGAAAGGAATAATATGAAACGTGTTACCATCTATGACGTTGCGAATGAGGCTAATGTATCACTAGCGACAGTATCTCGCGTAATCAATGGTCTTGAAATTGTTCGGGAAGATACTCGAATTAAAGTTCAAGAAGCCATTGAAAAATTAGGTTATAAACCCAATGCAGTGGCCCAAGGTCTCGCTTTACAAAAAACCACCACCATTGCCTTAGTTGTTCCTGAAGCAAGTTTTAATGTAACGGGTCAAATCATTAATGGTTTACTTGATGTTGCGAAAATCTATAAATATTCCATTGTGCTTCATACAACAACTGAAGGTATTTTAGAAATCAATGAAACGATTGAGAATATTATTAAATCACGTGTTGATGGGGTCATTATCTACAATGATAAATTACTCTATGATGAACTTTCAGAATTAAAACGATATCAATATCCAATTGTGCTAATTGGTAATAAGATGTCTGATGATAGTATTGCGAGTGTCTTTGTGGATATTGAAAAAGCATCATATGATATTGCTCGTGCTTATCTTGATGCGAATAAAAACAACATTGCGATTATTGAAGATCGAAAGAATCCATTTGCGATTTCTCAAATGGTTAAAGGAGTTGAGCGTGCTTTTGAAGAAGCCAACAAAAACTCATTTACTTTTGTGAAAATCCCAAGCAATTATCGCTCATCTTATGAATTCTTAAAAGGATATTTTAAAGATCATCGTCATGATCTCATTCTTACTCATCGTGATTCTCAGGCGTTAGCAACGATTAATGCTGCAAGTGAAAACAACGTCCTCGTTCCACAAGAGTGTGAGGTTATTTGCATGATTGACACTAAATATAACTCAATGGTACGACCACAATTGTCATCGATTGTGATTCCTTCCTACGACTTAGGAGCCGTTGCCATGAGAATTATGACTAAACTCTTACACAATGAAGCTCTTAGTGAAAAAGAGATTGAGTTAAGTTATGTATTTAATCGTCGTCAATCATCATTGATTAATTTATAAACATCCTCAAGGATGTTTTTAATCGAAAGGAACATTATGAACTTTATTGAAGAATTACAATGGCGACAATTATTCAAAGACTGTTCAGATTCTGAAGGTCTTTTAGAAAGATTAAAAAATCCCATTACACTATATTGTGGCTTTGACCCTACCGCAGATAGTTTACATATTGGTCATCTTCAACAACTACTTCTTCTAAAGCGTTTTGCGCAGCAAGGTCATCATCCGATTGCATTACTAGGAGGTGCAACTGGTATGATTGGAGATCCAAGACCTACTTCAGAGCGTGCATTAGTATCTCTTGATGTGATTGCAAGTAATGTGAAAGCACTTGAAAAGCAAATGAAGAGTATTTTAGGCTCATCAAATATTTCATTTGTGAATAATTATGATTGGTTTAAAGATGTTAGTGTACTCACATTTTTAAGAGATTATGGTAAGCATTTTAATGTGAACTACATGATTAGTAAGGATGTTGTGGCTTCTCGCCTTGATACTGGAATTTCATTCACTGAATTCACCTATACAATTCTACAAGCAACCGATTGGTTACATTTATATGAACATCACCAATGTGAAATGCAAGTTGGTGGATCTGATCAATGGGGTAATCTTACAAGTGGTATTGAACTTATTCGTAAGGTTAAAGGATTTGAAGCGAAGGTATTTGGCCTTACTCAACCCCTTATTACAAAAGCAGATGGTTCAAAATTTGGGAAAAGTGAGGGTCAGAACATTTGGCTAGATGCAAGTAAAACTCATCCTTATGTATTCTTTCAATACTTTATCAATGTGAGTGATGATGATGTCATAAACTTCTTAAAACGCTTATCTTTTGAATCTGTTGAAACCATTAAAGCGATTGAAAATGAACATCGTTTAGCCCCACATTTACGAGTTGCTCAAAAACATTTAGCTTATGAACTTACACGAATTGTCTTTGGTGAAGAAGCACTCACTCAAGCTATCAAATTATCAGATGTGTACTTCAATCAAACTTTTGAAACTTTAAGTCAAATAGAGCTTGAAGCTGTATTTGAAGATGCACTTAAAATCAATGCAAAGGGATCCATTTCACTAATAGATGCATTAGTATCATCTCAACTAGCATTCTCTAATCGATTAGCACGTGAACTTATACAAAGTGGTGCAGTCAGTGTCAATGGGGTTAAAGTTGACGATATTGCCTACGTTTGTGAGCACGTTGATGCTTATCATAAAGCCTATACTATTATTAAAAAAGGCAAGAAGAATTACGTATTAATTGATTTTACATAATAAAAACCTCGCGTTGACTCACATTTGTTGTGATATAATTGACGCGAGGTATTTTTTATGTTCAAAAAAGGATGGTTAGTTTTACTCCTACTACTGAGTGGGTGTTTACAACAACCTCGAGATGTCGCATTTGAAAGAGCTTTAACGGTATTCGAGAGTCATTATTTCTCTATTTTAGATAATGATCGTTTTTTAAATTCATCGAATTACTTCAACATCAGTATTGAAAAATATGAGTTATCAAATCAATATCGTTATGATCTCATCATTGATAATCCACAAGTCGCTATGTATGATGTGGTCATTGTGATTGTCGAGAATAATCAAGATTTTGAAAGTTTATCATCACTGACTCCTTCATTAGGTGTCTTTGATGCAAGTGTTAATCTTGTCCCTAATCAAATCAATCTATCTAAAGGTTTTCCTAAAGGGATTCTATTATCAGGGATCTCCACTGAATCAACAATCCAACTTCGTGTCATGGTTGCATGGAAAGATTATTATAAGCTTAAACAAAGTCGTGAGTATTTTATACTTGACATCGACTTTCTACGTGATGATGAACCGTTAGATCCAATTAATCCAGATGAAGAGGGTGAAGGTTCAGATGAATAGACGCTCTCTCATTCTTAGTGGATTAACAAGTTCACTTGGAATTTTTATCACCAAAGCAATTGGGATTTTATATGTCTCACCGTTCACGCAAATTGCAGGTCAAGAAAATACAGCATTCTACAGTTATGGATACACTTTTTATGACTTTATGTTGCAATTAGCCATTGCAGGGATACCTGTCGCAGCCGCAACACTTATCTCTCGCTATGTTGCGAAGAATGACTTATCCATGATGCTGATGGTGAATCGTTTCATGAAACGAGTATTATTCATTGTAGGTATCATTTCATTTGTTCTTATTTACATTGCTGCTCCTTGGATTGTCCCTTTTATCATCGGGTTTAAAGCCTCTAGTGCATCTTATGATATAACCCTCATCGTTATTCGATTCGTGGCCTTAGCCATGTTTATTACCCCTGTATTATCGTCTTATCGCAGTTTCATGCAAGGAATGAAAGAAATGCGTATTTATGCCTTCTCTCAAGTCCTTGAACAAATCATTCGTGTAGCCTTTTTACTAGGTGTCAGTGTATTGTTTGTGAATGTATTCAATTTTGATCGCATTTATACCGTGTATGTTGCGATGCTTGCAGCATCAGTGGCGGGGCTTGTGGCGATCGTCGATTTGTTTATTAAAGAGCGACGTATTATACGATCACTGAATATTGATGAAAGTGAAACTCCTCAACTACATTGGGGACTGTTTTTGCGTGAAGTCTTTAGTATTTCGATACCTTTTTTGATAGTAAGTGTCTTAAGTAATCTTGAAAGTATGGTAACTTTATTTGGTTTTAACAGTACGATGCTTGCTTTAGGGGTTAAAGAAGTTGATGTGAATATACTTTTCACAATTATTATGTTTACAACTAAGAAACTCATTTCGATTCCTCATGTCTTAGCGCTTGGATTTTCAATCGCGATTATTCCATACATTAGTGAGTCATTCACTTTAAATCAAAAAACAAACTTAAGAAATCATATCTATGATGCGATTGAAACCGTTTTGTTTATTGGACTTCCGATGGTGACAGGTCTATTTGTTTTTTCAAAGGAGATTTATTATTTGTTTTATGCAGAGTATGCCTTTGTAGGGGGACCTGTGTTACAAATTTCAAGTATACAAACCTTGCTTTCTGTAGTATCTCCAGTGCTTGTGAACATATTGATAGTGCTTCAATTACGACGTAAAGTTGTGTTCTCATTAACGATGGCATTTTTAGTGAAATTATTTATATTTGTGCCTTTAATCTATTTAATTGGTTATCAAGGTGCAGTAGTATCATCGATCATTTCTCATATAATGTTAGTTGGATATAATCTATTTACCATTGGGCATACGTATGGGTTTAATTACTCACGGGTACGATCACGTTTGATGCTTATGTTGATGGCGACTCTATCAATGGCCTTAGTGGGGTATGCGTTCATATTCTTTGGTTGGCATAGTATTATTTATGATACCCGAGTCATGACCTTTGCGAAACTAATCGTGAGTGGGGGATTATCCCTCATCACTTATGGTGTGATCACCTGGTTCTTTGGATTACCTCAAATGTATATACTTCAAAGGAAGCATAAACATGCATCGAATTGATAAAGTCTTATCCCATGCTTTAAACTTAAGTCGAAGTGAAATTAAAAAAGCAATTAAAGAAGGATGGGTCATCCTCAATGAGTCCCTTGTTAAGGATGCTGGAACTAAAGTTAATGAACATGATGTTATTGTGTTTGACAAAGACATAATCAAATGCTTTCCAGATGAACTCATCATGATTCATAAACCTATGGGGGTGGTATGTTCAAAAACTGATCCCCATTATCCAAGTGTCTTTGAAGTTTTCAATTTGTCTTCAAAGCAATATCATATGATTGGTCGACTTGATCAAGATACTACAGGATTGTTATTATTAACCACAAATGGTCAACTTACTCATCAACTGATGAGTCCTAATAAGAAAGTTAATAAACACTATTTTGTAACCTTAAATCATGATATAACGGATGAAGCAGTGATTCAACTTGAATCAGGTGTTGATATTCAAGATGAAACACCTTGTGCTCCCGCAAAGGTTGTTGTGCATGAACCAAGACTGATTGAGCTTATTATTCATGAAGGTCGATACCATCAGGTAAAACGTATGATGCAAGCATTAGGCTATGATGTAATCAAACTTCATCGCTCTCAAGTGAGTTTCTTGACACTTGATAACTTAAAACTAGGAGAATGGCGAGCGTGTCGTCAAGAAGAAATCGAAAGACTTAAACAAGGTAATTAAATTTCGTATAAAATCTGAACCTTGTTTTGATTTCTTAGTGAGAAGTAAATAACCAAGTGAATTCGGATAGAGTGGCTCAATTTGAGCCTTTTTTAATTAAAAAAACCCATCGATTTTATCAATGGGCTTAGTTTTAACTTGTAGGTTAAACTTAAATATTAACGGTTGTAGAACTCGACTACGAGTGATTCGTTAAAGTCGTTAGCAATTTCAGTTCTTTCAGGGAAGTGAAGTAACTTCGCAGTACGGTTGTCTTTGTTGACATCAAGGAATGTAGGGACTGCACGTCCACCTGCTAATGCTTCAGTAATTACATCCAATTTCGTTGAAGTTTCTTTAAATGAAATTACTTGACCTTTGCTTACGATGAATGATGGAATATCTACTTTTACGCCATCGACGAGTACGTGACCATGGTTAACAAGTTGTCTTGCACCAGCACGAGTGTTTGCAAATCCTGCACGATAAACTAAGTTATCAAGGCGTGATTCAAGTACACCTAAGAAATTGTGACCATGAACCCCTTTGATTTTTGCTGATTTCAAGTATGTGTTGTAGAATTGTCTTTCTGTAACCCCATAAGTGAAACGAATACGTTGCTTTTCACGAAGTTGTAGCGCGTAGTTGCTTAGTTTAGCACGACGTGCATCTTTAGCTGCCCCTGGGGCATTAGAGCGACGTAAGTCGGTTGGACGTTCAGTCAACATAAATTCATATCGACGTGATTTTTTGGTTAATTTACCAATAATTCTTGCCATGATGTTCCTCCTTGTGTTTTATGGCTCATAAAACAACAACAGGGTGTCTTCCTATTAAGATGTGTTCATCCTATTCATTTCGCCCTAGCAGAGGGTTACTTTGTGGTGACCAAATGGTTTGATAAACGCATATCCTTAATACTAGCGCACTTCTGCTATTATTAAACGCTTAGGAATGATATCACATTGACTTTAACCTGTCAATTTTTAGAACAAGTCTTTACAATTATGGTACAATAGTCGTGAGGTTTTTATGGAACAACTACTGACATACTTACAAAATGACTTTGTTTTCTATGGCTTAATTTCTGCCTTAGTTTTAGTCGTTCTTATTATTGCTTTGCAATTGTTTCGAAAGAGCCGACTTAAAAAACGCTATAAGGAATTTGAGATTCAATTAACAACGCTAAGAACGATTCCATTATCATTTAAAGTGAATAAAGCTGTTGCTTTAGCCAAAGTAAATGATTCACTTTTGTCGGCTGTATCAAGTTCGAGTGAATCCCTTGAGGATATTAATTCACAGTTTGTGATGTTAACATCACTCATGTCAGATGCTGAAGATGAAATATTGTATGGTTCCTTATCGAAAGGAGCAAATCATTTAGAGGAAATTGAAAAAGCTTTAGAAGAGCTTTCACCATTAGTTAATGATTTGAACAAAAGACTCGATTTAATGCTTGAAGATGAATTTGAGCAGCGCAGTGAGATAACATCGATCAAGGAAACATTTATCCAATGTAAATCATTCATTGCATCTAAGAACAATGAACTTTCATTAGCACTAGATACGATTACACTTACTGTCGGTGAGATTGAAGTCATGTTTGAGTCTTTTGAATCATGGATGGCGGCATCTGAATTTGAAAAAGCACGTCTTAAAATGGTCGAAATTCATTCGGTTGTGAATGATTTACATCAACGAATTCACACGCTGCCAGATCTCATTAAAGATTGTAAGGGTAAAATTCCTACCATGATGGAAGAACTTTCAGGGTTGTATGCCTCATGTCGTTCGAAAAATATCCCGGTTGAACATTTGATGGTGCCTAAAAATCTAGAACTCATTTCTTCAACATTAAAAGAAGACTTATCACTACTTCGCAATGCAATTATTGAAGGTGTACTGTCGAATAATGCAGATAGAATTAAGCGACTTCAACAAATGAAGGAATCATGCGCTCATGAAGTGAGTGCTCATGATCAGGTGTATGCTTTACTTTCAAATATTGATGTTATGTTTCCAAGTATTGACTTAAAAATGAATGATTTGTCGCATTCCCTTAATACGTTGAAGCAAAGATATCAAACTAATCCGAAAACATTTGATATCGCTCATCATGAAAGTAATTTCGAAAAGATTAAAATGAATTTAAAGGATATTGAAGTTTCTATCAAAGATCATGTGCCGTATTCAACCATATTATCACTGGTCAAAGAAACATCGTCAGCAACATCCACTTTACTTAAAACATTGGATGATGCCCTCAATACATTTAAAACACTCAAAGAAGACGAAGAAAGAATTAGAAAGCAATTATTAAAACTACACCTTATTGTGAATGAGATTAAAGTTAAGATTAGGAAGCATCGTTTACCTGCAATTTCTGAATCATACAATGGAGATTTAAATAAGGCAAAACAGATGACTGTCCTTATCTCGCAGCTTCTTGAAAAAGATGTGATTGAATTACCACGTTTGAATCAACTCACGAATGAAGCCATTGATTATATTTATGCGCTCTACAATAATGTTAATAACATTGTTGGTATGGTCGAGATGATTGAAAGTGCCATAGTATTCGCAAATAAATACCGAAGTCATAGTCCAACACTTGATTCTGAGCTAAATCGAGTAGAATTAAGTTTTAGAAATGGTGAGTACACGCTTGCTTTGAATCAAGCTTTAAAAGCCATTGAAAAACTTCATCCTCATAGCTTTGAAAAACTTATTTCGAACAATGCAAAAAGTGCTCAATAAAGACAATGATTGACATTGTCTTTTCTTTGAAAAACCCAGGAGAAATCTATGCCATTTGAACAACTATCCTCGCGCTTAACCGCGATAATTACAAAAATAAAAGGACAAAGCACCCTTGATGAAAAAAACATGGAAGGGATGCTTCGTGAAATACGTCTTGCATTACTTGAAGCTGATGTTAACTTAAGTGTTATTAATGGGTTTCTAAATCGAGTTAAAGAGAAATCGATAGGAATATCTTTAAATGCGAAAGTAACACCATCAAACATGGTTGTTAAGATTGTTCATGATGAGATTATTTCAATTCTTGGTCAAGAAATTTCAACCTTAAAATACAATACGCCAATGATGATTGTAGCCATGGTTGGGTTACAAGGATCAGGGAAGACAACATCTATTGCAAAGTTAGCCCATTTTCTCAAAACGAAGCAACAAAAGAAAGTGCTTTTAGTCGCAGCAGACTTACAACGTCTAGCTGCTGTTACCCAATTAAAAACACTTGGAAATAGCATTCAAGTTGAAGTATATTCAAAAGAAGATTCTACCCCAATTCAAGTCGTTGAATCGGCTTTGAATTATGCAAGAGTTAATGGATTTAACTCGGTGTTGGTGGATACCGCAGGGCGATTATCCATTGATGAAGAACTCATGGATGAATTATCTACTCTAAAAAACAAGATTTCTTTTACGGATGTTTTATTATCTGTGGATGCAATGAGTGGTCAAGACATTATTAATGTGGCAAAGCGCTTTAATGAAACCATTCCGCTTTCAGGTCTATTTGCGACCAAATTTGATAGTGATTCTAAAGGGGGAGGGGTGTTTTCAGTTGTCTCGCTTACTGGCATCAAAGTTAAGTTTGTTGGGGTCGGTGAAAAGATTGAAGATCTTGAGTTATTCTATCCAGATCGTTATGCTAATCGTTTACTTGGCATGGGCGATATTGTCTCATTAGTTGAAAAAGCCCAAGAAACGATCGATCAAAAACAAGCCGTCAATGTCGCTCAGAAAATGATGAGTGGGCAATTTGATTTTAATGATATGCTTGAGCAAATCAATCAAGTTAGTAAAATGGGATCACTTAAGAACATGATGAAAATGCTCCCAGGTGCAAATAAGATGATGCCGAATATTGATGATGATGTTGCGAATGCAAATCTAAAGAAAACCAAGGCCATAATTCAATCGATGACAAAAGAAGAACGTGCTAATCCAGCCCTTTTAAAACAACCTCGAAAAGAGCGTATTGCGAAGGGTTCAGGACAACCGTTGTTAGTGGTTAATCAAACCATTATGCAGCTTGAACAAACCAAAGAACAAATGAAGCAAGTCATGAAATTTCAAGGTGGAGCTGCTTCAAGTTTATCAGCAGGATCAAATACTAAACGTAATCCTAATAAACGAAAAAATAAAAGATAGTGTTAAGTAAATTAACTTGACACATTGATGTTGTTTTGATATGATGTGTCAGGAAATTAGGAGGTCAAAATTATGGCTGTAAAATTAAGATTAAAACGCATGGGTGCTAAAAAAGATCCTTTCTATCGTATTGTTGCTGCGGATTCACGTGCTCCTCGTGATGGACGTTTTATTGAAGTAGTAGGATTCTACAATCCAACTGCTGTACCAGCAGAACTAAAAGTGAACGAAGAAGTTGCACTTAAATGGTTATCTAATGGTGCACAACCTTCAGACACAGTTCGTGATTTATTATCAAAAGCGGGTGTCATGAAGAAGTTTCATGAATCCAAATTAGGTAAATAATCATGACAAACCTTGAGCAAGCCTTAATGGATTTAGTCACACCATTAGTTGAAGATAAAAACGCATTATCAATTAAGAGTCTACCTACACTTGATGATAATGAAGTTATTTTGATGGTGTATGCCAAAAGTGAAGATATTGCTCGTCTTATTGGTCGTCAAGGTTCTATGGCAAGTGCATTACGCCAAGTAATGTCTATCCCTGCACGCTTAGAAGACAAGAAAATAGTTATTAAATTTGAGGATTATTAAGAGGATGATGTTCATCCTCTTCATCGTTTATGAAACAGAAAAAAGTTAAAATTGGACAAATTGTTAGACCTTTTAAAGTTTTAGGGGAATTAAAAGTCAAGTGTTTTACTGATATTCCACAAGAACGATTTAAAGTAGGTCGCACCATCATTCTAAAAACTAAGGATCGTGATATCGAATCGAAGATTCTATCTTTTCGTATGCATCAAGATCATGCTTTAATCACATGTGATGCTATCCCTAATCGAAATGAAGCAGAAAAATTTCGTTTTGTGATTATTGAACAGATTGTTGAAGTGGATCCAAGTCGTATTACATTGAGCGATTTAGAAGAGTGCCAAGTGTATAATTTCAATGAGTTGATTGGTGTGGTGTCTCAGGCTTTATCGTATCCAGCATCAACGGTATTAAGAGTTAAACTAAATCAAGGTAAAGAAATCATGATTCCTTATGTGGATCAATTTATCAAGGATGTGGATTTAGAGAAGAAGATTATTTATTGTGAACTCATCGAGGGTTTTATATGAAAATTACAATCCTAACTCTTTTTCCTGAATTATTTGCTCCTTACATCACGACCTCAATTATTAAGAAAGCTGTATTACAATCGTATGTCGTCATTGAATGTATTAATATCCGTGATTTTACACTTGATAAACACCAACGTGTGGATGATACACCTTTTGGTGGAGGAGCAGGGCTTGTGATGAAAGCGCAACCGATTATGGATGCGATAGATCATGTCCGACAAGCGAATTCCCATGTCATTTATTTAACTCCCGTTGCCCCTGTATACACACAAAGCAAAGCTAAAGAATTAAGTCATTATGAGCATCTCATCTTGCTTTGTGGTCATTATGAAGGGATTGATGAGCGTGTTTTAAGCATGGTTGATGATGTTATAAGTATTGGAGACTATATTCTTACGGGTGGTGAAGTGGCCGCAATGGTGGTCATGGATTCCATTATTCGCTTAATTCCAGGTGTTATTTCCTCTCAAAGTATTGTTTCGGAATCCTTTGAAGAACATCTACTAGAGTATCCTCAATATACTCGACCTGAAGAAGTTCGTGGTTTGAGAGTTCCTGAAGTCCTTATAAGTGGCCATCATGCGAATATTGAAGCGTATCGTCAACAACAATCTTTACTAAAAACCATGAAGTATCGACCCGATTTGCTTAAAAAAGCTAAACTAAGTGAAAAAGATAAAAAATTCATTCAAAAAATGGTGAATGATGTTGAAAAATAGATGTGTATAGTGTATTCTTAAATGGCCCGTGGCCTTCAGGTTCCGCTTTCGTATTGATATGAACCATGATGAAGAAAAGGAGTGTGAACTATGAATAGCAAATTGCTTCAAGTTGTGGCTGAGTCACAATTACGCACAGATTTGCCTGATTTTCGTCCAGGAACTACAGTTCGTGTTAACGTAAAAATCAAAGAAGGCGATAAAAGTCGTATCCAAGCGTTCGAAGGTTTAGTCATTCAACGCACAGGTAGTGGCATTGCAGAATCGTTTACAGTACGTAAGATTTCTAACGGTGTTGGAGTGGAAAGAACTTTCCCAATCCATTCACCACTTATCGAAAGCATTGATGTGCTTCGTGTTGGTAAAGTCCGTCGTAGTAAACTGTTCTACTTACGCAAACTATCAGGTAAAGCAGCACGTTTAAAAGAGATTCGCTAAATTAGAACGCCATAAGGCGTTTCTTTTATATATAATGGTACTATGAATAAAAAAAATGATAACATCCTTCATGAATTAATAGATCTATTAAAATCAGCACTTATTAGTATTATAGTGGTGATTGTTTTAACTAACTTTGTATTTAAACCCATTGAAGTGTATGGACCAAGTTCACTACCTACGATTAGGGAAGGGCAAATTGGATTAAGTTCAATTATTACACTTCAATTTAGAACAGTTCGTCGATTCGAGTTTGTAATATTCCCTCATCTTGATGAAACAGGTCAAATTCGAAAAGACAGTCAAGGAAAATCAATCTTTCTTGTTAAACGTGTCATTGGACTTCCTAATGAAACCATCGAGTTTAGAAATGATCGTTTGTATGTGAATGGTGAGTTCGTTGATGAACCATTCCTAGATAATCCACTGGCAAAAGAATACAAAGATCGAGGGCTATTATTCACACAAAACTTCGGCCCAATCACTTTAGGTGAAGATGAGCTTTTTGTGGTCGGTGATAATCGTCGCGGTAGCTCAGATTCTCGTGGTGACTTAGGTCCTATTAAGGTGAGCGATGTAGAATCTGTAGGATTATTCATTTTATTTCCATTTGAAGACTTTGGAGTGGTGAAATAATGTCTAATCATTGGTTTCCAGGGCATATGGCTAAAGCACGAAGATTGATGAGTGAACACATCGCTTCGATTGATTGCATCATTGAAGTTCGCGATGCTCGGCTTCCTCTCTCAAGTGCCAATCCAATGCTTCAAGAGTTAAAAGGAAATAAACCAACCCTCATTATTTTCTCTAAGAATGATTTAGCCGATGAGAAAATGTCTGAGGTTTTTAAGCGTCATTTTGATGAAATCAATCAACCGACGCTATTTTTAAATACTCTTCATGTAACTGCTCGCACAAAGATCTTAAAGGCCATTGATGCTCTTTTAGAACCGAAACGTTTAAAGGATAAGGCTCGTGGAATTCAATTTAGAATGTACAAGATTATGGTTGTGGGGATTCCTAATGTAGGAAAATCAACCCTCATTAACACTTTAGCTAAAAAACGTGTTGTTGATGTTGCAAACAAGCCTGGAGTGACACAATCACTGAAATGGCTCAATATTGATCAAAAATTCATGTTAATGGATACACCAGGAGTTTTATGGCCTAAGTTTGAAGATCCTGATATAGGGGTTAAGATTGCTTTATGTCATTCTATGAAAGAAAGTGTTGTGAATATCGAAGAGGTTCTTCATTATGCAATTAAAACCATGATTGATCACTATCCTCACTTATGTCAAGATTGCCCTCAACCCTTAAGCATTGAATCTTGCATTGATTACTATTTACTCAAGATTCAGGAACATTCATTATCATTAACACAGGATGAAGCTTATTTAACTTTATATCGTGATTTTAAAGAAGGACGAATGGGGAGAATGACCTATGATTCCCTCATGGATTGATGTTGAATATTGGAATCAATCCATTGAAGTGATTGGGATTGATGAAGTTGGTCGTGGCCCAATGGCGGGTCCATGTATTGTGGTGGGGGTTGTACTACCTCCTTATTTTGATCACTCGCTTATAAAAGATTCTAAAAAATTATCATCAAAACAACGCTCAACAGCGTATGACATCATCACACACGTTGCAAAACAAATCATTGTGAAAGGTGTCAGTGTCGAAGTCATCGATGCACTTAACATATATCGAGCTACTCAAGAAGCGATGGAATGGATTGCGAACACTTCAAAATGCTTCGCACTTACAGATGCCATGCCCCTCATTGCCCCTCATGAGTCATTGATTAAAGGGGATAGTAAAAGTATTAGTATTGCGGCTGCAAGTATCATTGCTAAAGTTATTCGTGATGATATTATGCTTGCCTATGATCGGCTTTATCCAGCCTATGGTTTTGCGCAACATAAAGGATATGGAACTAAATTTCATCAAGAAATGATGGAAAAAAATGGTTTAAGTCCAATTCATCGAAGATCCTTTACTTTTAAAAAGTAAAGGATTTTTTATTTTGTTTTCATATAGTAATTATGATCACTTCACAATATCTCATTCATCTTGCCATTATTCATCATGGCCAATATCATAAAATTAAAAAAGCTTTAGAAGAACCCCCAATGCAACCCCCATATCTTACTCAAAAAGCAATTACAATTCTTGATGATTGTTACCCAACTCGTTTAAAACACTTGACACAACCACCATTTGTGTTGTTTTATGAAGGAAATCTTGATTGGTTGTTGTATCCTTCCATTAGTATTGTTGGATCACGACATCCTTCAGATTATGCTATACAAATACTAAAAGAAGGATTTCATTATTTAAATCCAAAGCTAGCCATAGTTTCGGGTGGAGCACAAGGGATTGATGGTCTAGCTCATGAATGTGCTCTATCGCATCAAATGAAGACGATCTGGGTTTGTGGACATGGTTTAGGTAGAATCTATCCTAAAATACATCAACGATTGTATGATACATTAAAGCAAGATCATCTAGTCATTAGTGAATATCCTTTTGAAACTCAAGCCTTTCCTCAACATTTTATTCATCGCAATCGCATTGTAGTAGCGCTTAGTGATACGTGTTTAGTGATGAGTGGCTTGTTACAAAGTGGAACAATGCATAGTGTTAAATTTGCACTTGAACTCAATAAAAACATCGTGTCAATACCTCATCCAATCAATGATGTTCAAGGGGAGATATGCAATCACTTAATTGAAAATGGCTCTGGGTTGTTGACAAATGTCATTGAATTCGCCAAACTATAAAAGATATGAAAGAAAAAAATATGAAAAAATTAGTTATTGTGGAGTCACCCTCCAAATCAAGTACCTTATCTAAATACTTAGGACATGATTATGTTGTAATGTCTTCAAAAGGACATGTCCGTGATTTATCAACTTTTACAGGTAAAGGTCGTACTGGGATTGACATCGATAAAGGATTCATTCCTAATTACGTTATTTTGAAAGATAAAAAAGATACTGTTAAGTCTTTACAAGAAGCCGCCAATAAGGCTTCTGCTGTTTATCTTGCGACAGACCCAGATCGTGAAGGAGAAGCTATTTCTTGGCATCTTGCTGATTTGTTAGGTCTAGACCTTAAACAAGATAATCGTGTAACTTTTAATGAGATTACGAAAGATGCTGTGCTTCATGCAATTGATCATCCTCGAACAGTCAATATGGATTTAGTACGTTCTCAAGAGAATCGTCGATTTCTTGATCGCATAATTGGATTTCAATTATCATCCTTATTAAAAAGAAAAATCAGATCTCAAAGTGCAGGTCGTGTACAATCAGTTGCACTTCAAATGATTGTAGATCGTGAGAATGAGATTAATGCCCATGTGCCACGACACTATTTTAAGATTGCAGCAAAATTTGAGAAAAGTAAAATTGGATTTGATGCGATCCTTGTGAATGATAAAGGTAAAGAAATCGAATTTGATAATGAACAAGAAGCATTAAATGTTTTGAAATCATGTTCGAAGAATATGAAGGTTGAGTCACTTGAAGTAAGTAAAGGTGTTAAAAAAAGTAAAATGCCATTAACAACCTCAGCACTTCAACAAGAAATGGCCACCAAATATAACTTCCAAGCCAAAAAAACCATGAGAATAGCCCAAAGGTTATATGAAGGGGTTAAACTACAAAATGAGACTGTGGGTTTAATCACGTACATGAGAACAGATTCTACACGCTTAAGCCCTCAATTCATAGCGCAAGCTTTTGATCATATTGAACATGAATTTGGAAAAGAGTATAAGGGAAGTGTTAAGAAATCAAAACAGGATGATTCCAATATTCAAGATGCTCATGAAGCAATACGCATGAGCACGATTTCATACACTCCAGATTCGATTAAATCTTTTTTAACCGGTGATGAATTCAAGGTCTATAACTTCATTTATTACCGCACTTTAGCTTCATTAATGGCCAATGCACAAACTTCTACAACCAAAGCCATTTTATCATCAAACGATGCACGCTTTTTAGCATCAGGGGTTGTTTTAACTTTTGATGGTTACCTAAAAGTATATAGTACCTTTGAAAATGGGAAAGATAAGGCATTACCAAAACTATCAGAAAATGAAACACTTGAAGCTATTTCACTTGAAAAAACGGATCATGTCACTAAGGGTCCAGGTCGATATACAGAAGCATCTTTAATTAAAGAGATGGAACTAAATGGTATTGGTCGTCCATCCACATATGCTTCAATTGTCGAAACGATTGTGTCTAGAGGATATGTTGAGTATGTTGTGAATGAAGATGGAAGCAAAACAAAAGGATTTAAGCCAACAGCTCAAGGCCTACTCACAGATGAAAAGTTAAGAGAACATTTCAAGACTTTTATCGATATTAAATATACCGCCAAACTTGAAAAAGAACTTGATGATATCGCCTTAGGGAAATTAGATCCACTTAAGAATCTAGAAGAGTTCTATGATATCTTTTCAAATCTTCTTAAGAAAGCTGATGCGGAAATGGAGAAAATTGAAGCTGAGAAGATTGGTGAAGATTGTCCAAAATGTGGACTTCCACTTGTTTATCGCTACACTAAGACTAACGAGCGTTTTGTAGGTTGCAGTGGTTTTCCAACATGTGATTATTCAACGTTTGATAAAGAGACGATGATTGAAGAATTATGCCCGGATTGTGGACATCCTTTAGTGAAACGTAAATCACGTAATGGTAAAACTTTCGTAGGATGTTCAAATTATCCAGCATGCACTTATATTAAAAAGCAACCTCTTTTATTTACAGGAAATATGTGTCCAGATTGTGGATCTCCACTTGTCATGCGAAAATCACGATATGGGAAGGATTTTGAAGCATGTTCTTCATTTCCAAAATGTCGCTATATTAATAAGGATAAAAAACAAGGAGGAAAGGAATGAAGCCAATCATTAATGTTATCGGTGCTGGTTTAGCTGGAAGTGAAGCAACGTATCAATTAATTAAGCGTGGTTATCAAGTTCGCTTATTTGAGCGTCGTCCAAAAACGTCTGGACCTGCTCATGTGACCTCAGATTTTGCGGAACTTGTGTGTTCTAATTCCTTTCGATCAGATGCAATTACTAATGCCGTGGGACTACTAAAAGAAGAAATGCGATTACTTGATTCACTGATTATGAAAACAGCTGATAGACATCGTGTGGAAGCAGGAAGTGCTTTAGCGGTTGATCGTGTTGGTTTTTCACATGAAATCACGCACTATTTATCACATCATCCTATGGTTGAAGTGGTGGTGGATGAGGTTTCTTCGATTCCACATGGACCTACAATCATTGCGACAGGACCTTTAACCGGAGATGCTTTAGCTCAATCCATCGCTCAGTTTATCGGTAAAGAATCATTATATTTTTATGATGCGATTGCACCGATTATTGAAAAAGATTCAATAGATTTTACGAAAGCATTCTATAAATCACGTTATGACAAGGGTGAAGCCTCTTATATTAACTGTGGAATGAATGAAGAAGAATATGAGCGTTTCTATGATTTACTCACTAAATCAGAGAATGTGCCTTTAAAAGAGTTTGAAAAAGAAATCTATTTTGAAGGATGCATGCCAGTTGAAGAAATGGCTCGCAGAGGTAAAGAAACACTCCTTTTTGGACCATTAAAACCGGTCGGATTAGAATATGAAGGTCAGCGCTTTAAAGCTGTGATCCAATTAAGACAAGATAATGCCGCAGCGTCATTATATAATATTGTTGGATTTCAGACCCATTTAAAATGGCCTGATCAAAAGAAAGTTATTCAAAGTATTCCAGGACTTGAAAATGCGAATATCGTTCGTTATGGTGTGATGCATCGTAACACATACATCAACTCACCTACAGTACTTAATTCATACTATCAAAGTAAAAAAAGAGAAGACTTGTTTTTTGCGGGTCAAATGACTGGAGTAGAGGGTTATGTTGAGTCGGCAGCCAGTGGTTTACTTGCGGCATTAAATTTGATGAATGTTCTTGAAGGTAAGCCTCTTATAGGAGGGCATCGTTTGACGATGATTACATCAATGGCTGATTATGTATCCCAAGCTGATCCTAAACATTTTGCCCCCATGAATGCAAATTTTGGGCTTGTTGAGCGATCTGAACAAGACCGTCCTAAAGAGCGAAATGAGAAATTCGCCATGCGCTCACTCGAGATAGTGCGCTCATTCTATGAATGATTATCTAAAAGCATTTGAACAATACTTAAGAACTAAACATACTCAATCTGAACATACGCGTATAGCTTATATTAAAGATGTTTCAGAAATGATGAGTTATTTTCAGTTGATGAAAATTGATATTATGAATCTCAGTGAAGATATGATGATGCGTTATGTAACTTCACTTCGTGAAAGAAAACTTGAAAACTCAAGTATCGCGAGAAAAGTTTCGAGTATTAAACATTTCTATCAATATGCCATGAGAATGAAGTGGATCCAGTATAATCCATGTTCAAGGATTAAGATAAAACAGAAGCGACAGAATATTGTCACAACCTTAACCTTTGAACAAATCAATGATTGTCTTAATTCATGTGACTCATCACTTGTAGGGCAACGAGATCGTTGTCTATTTCATCTTTTCTATGCCTGTGGACTTCGCTTAAGTGAGGTTGCTACATTAAAAATAGATAGTTTTGATTTTGCTTCTAATCTTGTGAGAGTAATCGGGAAAGGGGATAAGGAGCGTATCGTACCATTTTATGATGCGTTTAAAGAAGAACTTATAGATTACATTAAAGAAGTTCGACCGACTTGGAGTAAACAAAATCATCACGTTTTATTTGTGAATCAAAGAGGGCAACCATTATCAATGCGCTCAATTCAACATATTATTGAAAAAATTGGTGAACAGGCAAAACTGCCATTTCAACTTCATCCTCATATCTTACGCCACACCTTTGCAACTCATTTATTAGAACATGGAGCTGACTTGCTTACCGTTTCACGTTTACTTGGACATGAGCATTTAAGTACCACTCAAATCTATACTCATGTAAGTCTTGAATATCTAAAAACACAGTATCATGATTATTTTCCAAAGGTAAAGTAAAGGTTGTCTTTTAAGCGGAAGTATGTTAAATTATTAGATGGCACATAAGTGCTCGAATCGCACATCGTGGATTCATCAACCCGTGCTCCTTAGGAGTTGTTGATGTTGGAAACGATGGAGGCACAACGGAAAGGTAGGACATATATGTCAGTTGTATCGATGAGAAAATTATTAGAGTCTGGAGCCCACTTTGGACATCAGACACGTCGTTGGAATCCAAAAATGAAGTCATACATTCATACTTCACGCGCTGGAACCCATATCCTAGATTTGAATCAAACTTTAGTTCATCTTAATAAAGCTTATGATAAGATGAAAGAAATTGGAGCTAATGGAGGACGAGTTCTATTTGTTGGAACTAAGAAACAAGCTTCGACCATTGTTGTTGAAGAAGCACTACGCTCAAATTCATTCTTTATTAATCAACGTTGGTTAGGTGGTTTATTAACAAACTTCAAAACTATTCAAAAATCAATTGGACGTATGGTTGAAATTGAAAAAATGATTGAGACTGGTTCAATTCATGTATACACCAAAAAAGAACAAATCCAATTACAAAAAGAAGTTTTAAGACTTCAAACATTCCTTGGTGGAATTAAACTTATGAAGGTATTACCTCAAGCAATCTTCGTAGTTGACCCAACTGAAGATACTATTGCGGTATTAGAAGCTAAGAAATTAGGTATCCCTGTTTTCGGTTTCATGGATACAAACTGTGATCCTGATTTACTTGACTATGGTATTCCAGCCAATGATGATGCGATTCGCTCTATTCGTTTAATCGTTTCATTAATGGCGGATGCTTTATTAGAGTCAGTCGATGGAGCTGTCTTAACTACTGCATACACAGATGATACCGATAATGATATTACTATGGCAGAAGTTGTAGCTAACGTTGAGCGTCAAAATGAAGAAAATGAACGCCGTCGTAAGGCTCGCATGGAAGAACGTCGTCAACGTCAAGAAAATCGTAAACCTTATAGCCGTGATGGCCGTGAAGGTGGATATAACAGAGATAATAAAGAACGTCGTGAGTTCAAACCACGTGAAAAAACTGAAGTTGTAAGTGAAGCACCTAAAGTCACAAGTGAGGAAACAAGCAATGATTAGTGCAAGTCTAGTAAAAGAATTACGTGAGCGTACTGGCGCGGGAATGATGGATTGCAAGAAGGCTTTAGAAGCAACTGAAGGCAACATTGATAGCGCGATTGACTGGTTACGTGAAAAAGGAATTTCAAAAGCTGCTAAAAAAGCTGATCGTATTGCCGCTGAAGGCTTAACAAATATTGCTGTTGATGGCAATCAAGCTGTTTTAGTTGAGTTAAACTCAGAAACAGATTTCGTCGCAAGTAATGCTCAATTCCTAGAATTACTTAACAAAGTAACAAAGGCATTATTAGTATCTGATGTTGTAAGTGTTGAAGATGCACTTCATATTCAAGTTGATGGTGTCTCTTTACAAGAAATTCTTCTTAACGCTACTGCAACGATTGGAGAAAAAATCACATTACGTCGCTTTGCTCGTGTAGCAAAAACTGACGCTGATTTCTTTGGTCATTATGTCCACAAAACTGATGCGAAAATCACAGTGGGTGGTCGTACTTCAGCCTTAGTTGTCTTACATGGTGGATCACAAGAAGTCGCAAAAGACATGGCTATGCAAGTTGCTTCAATGTCTCCAACTTACATTTCAAGAGATCATATGCCTCAAGATGTTGTAAGTAAAGAGCGTGATATTCAACGTGAAATCGCTATGAATGATGATGCTTTAAAATCAAAACCTGAAAATGTTCTTAATGGAATTGTTGAAGGTCGTTTATCAAAATCACTTCAAGATATGTGCTTAGTAGACCAATTATTCTTCAAAGATCAAGATAAGAAAATTGCTCAAGTTCTTAAAGAAACAAATGCTACTGTAGTTTCATTTGTTCGTTATGGAGTGGGTGAAGGTATCGAGAAAAAAGAAGATAACTTTGTTGAAGAGGTTATGAACCAAGCATTTGGAAAATAATGGACACTTTGTGTCCATTTTTAACAGAAGGAGAACTTATGTATAAACGAGTCTTACTTAAGCTGAGTGGAGAAGCCTTATCAACAAAGCAACATCAATTAGATCCTGATATTTTATTTTCTCTTGCTCGACAAATAAAAGATGTTGTGAGTCAAGGGGTTCAAGTTGCGATTGTAGTTGGTGGAGGTAACTTCTTAAGAGGTAAAGTTGCTGAAAGTATGGGAATAGATCGTGTTCAAGCAGACTACATGGGAATGCTTGCTACAGTCATTAATGCCATTGCCATTCAAAATGCATTAGAAAAACATAATGTTGAAACGCGAGTTCAAACAGCCATTGAAATGAGTAAAGTTGCTGAACCATTTATTGTACGTCGTGCAATTCGTCATTTAGAAAAAGGAAGAGTCGTTATTTTCGGAGCAGGCACTGGTAGTCCATATTTTTCAACTGATACAACCGCTGCTTTAAGAGCAAGTGAAATTAAAGCTGATGTTATTTTAATGGCTAAAAATGGAGTTGATGGAGTCTATAGTGCTGACCCTAAAGTGGTTGCAGATGCGACTAAATACGATATAATATCTTATATGGATGTTTTAAAAAATGGTCTTGCCGTTATGGATTCTACCGCAACATCCATGTGTATGGACAACAACATTGACGTTATTGTATTCAATATGAATGAAGATGGTAACATATTAAAAGCTGTTTCACAAGAAAACATAGGGACTAGAATCACACAAGGAGAATAATATGAAAAAACACTTAGATGTCGCACATGATAAAATGAAAAAGACGGTTGACGCTTTTTATCACGCTTTATCAACTCTTCGTACGGGAAGAGCTAATCCTACATTAATTTCAGAAATTAATGTGGATTATTATGGAATGCCAACACCTCTTTCTCAACTTGGTCAAATTAATGTTGTGGAAGGAAAGCAACTCGTATTCAAACCTTTTGATAATAGTGTTTTGAAGGATACTGAAAAAGCGATTTTTAATGCTAATATTGGATTAACTCCACAAAATGATGGAATTGTAATTCGTGTAAATGTTCCATCATTAACACAAGAAACGCGTAAAGAAATCGCAAAACAAGTTAGTAAACTTGCTGAAGAAGCTAAAGTAGCAGCTCGTAATGTTCGTCGTGAAATTAATGATCATATTAAAGCCGATGAAGAAATCAGTGAAGATGTTGAGAAAAAAGCATTAGATCAGGTTCAAAAATTAACTGACGAAACAATCAAGTCTATTGATTCGATTGCTTCAGATAAAACCAAAGAAATCATGACGGTATAAACTCACGAATCGTGAGTTTCTTTTAAATAAAGGAGAATTATGAGCATACCACAACATGTCGCTATAATTATGGATGGTAATGGTCGGTGGGCTAAGCAGCAAGGTAAAGAACGGACTCATGGACATTATCATGGTGCAATTAATATACGTAATATTGCGATAAAGGCGCATCAAATGGGTGTTAAGGTATTAACCCTTTTTGCGTTTTCAACTGAAAATTGGAAAAGACCAGAAAATGAAGTTTCGTTTATTATGGACTTACCCCGTGTTTTTCTTAATCAATACTTACAAGAGTTACTCGATAATCAAATTTGTATTGAGTTTATTGGAGAGTGGGAGAAGTTACCTGCTTCAACCGTCAAAATTTGTGCAGATTTATTAGAAAAAACAAAGCATAACCAAGGACTAAAACTTGTTCTAGCACTTAATTATGGTTCTAAAGCAGAGATTGTTCATGCGGTGAATGAATTCATCTCCCATCACCCACATATGCTTATTGATGAAGAAACACTAGAAGCCCATTTATATACTTCTCATTTACCAGCTGTTGATTTATGCATAAGAACCAGTGGTGAAAAAAGGCTTTCTAACTTTCTCTTATGGCAACTTGCCTATAGTGAACTTGTTTTTTGCCCGCTTCATTGGCCTGAATTCACTCAGCAAGATTTTGAGAACACATTAAAAGAATACGAATCTCGTCATCGAAGATATGGAGGTCTGTGATGAAACAAAAGATTATCACTGGATTAATACTTGTAGGTGTTTTCTTACCTATTTTGTATTATGGAGGATGGTTGTTTAAAATAGCAGTCTTTGTTTTTTCGATTATTGGTGGCCTTGAGATTACGAATCTTTTTAAGGATAAATGGCCCAATGAAATGGATTTCTTTGTTATCGTGACTATTTTGATTTTACCATTACTGACTAGTCGCTTTTTCTTAGTAGGAATGGTGTCCATTTTATTGTTCCTGTTCTTATTGACGGTGTATTTTGAGTGGTTTGATGTTGTTGATGCAACTATCTTATTCACATTATTAATGATTATTACGCTGTCAGTTAAAGGGGTTAATACAGTGAGCACGTATGGTTCACTAGCTATACTTTATGTTGCAGTATCAACCTATGTTACCGATACTGCTGCGTATTTTACCGGGATGTTCTTTGGCAAACACAAGTTAGCCCCGCGCATATCTCCGAATAAAACCATTGAAGGCGCGATTGGTGGGTGGATTATCTCCAGTGGAGTTTCCTTCCTTTATGCCATTTATGTTATTCCAAATCGATTTCCAATGGAATTAATCATTATTGCAAGTGTTCTGATGCCACTTATCTCACAGCTTGGTGATTTAGCATTCTCTTCATTTAAGCGTCATTTCAAAGTGAAAGATTTTGGACATCTCTTTCCATCACATGGTGGAGTTCTTGATCGAATTGATAGCTTGTTATTTAATTTTATGTTCTTCTATACCTTGCTTGCGACAATGATTATATAGCAACTCTAAAGGAGGGTTCATGTCAGTCATTTACTTTATATTTGTCTTAGGTTTAATTGTTTTTGTTCACGAATTAGGACATCTTATTGTAGCAAAAGCCTTTAATATCTATTGTAAAGAATTCTCTTTAGGGTTTGGTCCAGTAGTTTGGTCTAAGCAAAAAAGTGAAACACAATATTCAATTCGTGCCATTCCACTTGGTGGTTTTGTGGCCATGGCGGGGGAGAGTGAACACAGTATTGATGTGGACATTCCATTTGAACGTACTATTAAAGGTGTCCATCCTTTTAAACGAATTCTAGTCATGCTTGCAGGGATTGCATTTAATTTCTTGCTTGCAATCGTGATATTTACAGGATTAGTTTTGTCTCAAGGGGGAATTAATACACCACCCGATGCAATTGTAGATCGTGTTGTAGAAAATTCACCTGCACAGTCTGTAGGGCTTCAAAAAGATGATCGTATTATATCCATTAGTCTTCCAGATGGATCACTGTTTACTCCCACTGATTTTTACGATGTTATCAACATCACCCAAATTATTGGAGATACGATGACTTTTAACATTCAACGCAATAATCAAATGATTGCGATTGAAATAACCCCTGAATATGATGCTGCAAATCAGCGATATTATCTTGGATTATTTGTACCTCCAGCAAACTTTAAACCAGTTCCATGGTTTCAAGCTCCTTGGTATGGATTTGATGCCTTTATTACTTCTTTCTTGCAAGTCATTGCTTCATTAGGACTACTTGTTCGTGGCATTGGGTTAAATCAAGTGAGTGGTCCAGTCGGAATTTTCAACATCACAGCTCAATCTGCTCAAGCTGGAGTACGCAGTTTGTTTGCACTCATAGCCATTCTTTCTGTAAACATTGCAGTGTTTAATTTATTACCTCTTCCAATTCTAGATGGAGGTCGTGTCATAATCACAGGAATCGAATGGATCATACGAAAACCACTTCCTGAAAAAATTGAACATAATTTGATGGGGATTAGTTTATTTTTAATGCTAGCATTGTTTGTACTTGTGACATTTCAAGATATATGGAGACTTATATTTTCATGAAAACTTTTAAAACTTTCTTGGCGGGATTCTTTATTGGGGTTGCGAATGTAATACCAGGTGTGAGTGGGGGCACTATGGCGGTTGTATTTGGTGTTTATGAAATGATGGTGGAAGTATTATCTTTAAACTTTCATCGTTTAAAACAATATATTATTCCTCTCATCGTGTTGTTTCTTGGTATTGTGACAGGTATTCTAGGGTTTGCCCAAGTGATGGGATTTCTTTTAGAAAATTATGCTAATCTTACATACACAGTCTTTGTTGGGATTATCATTGGAAGCTTTCCTTTGATTGCGAAATTGAGTCACTTTAAAGAATTTGATAAAGTGAATATCCTTGGATTTATCGCTACAACAGTTTTAGTTTCCCTCATGATTATCTTTCAAGATCGCTCATTAGGAGATATTAATGTTGAGATTCTTACTTTACCAAAAATCATCGGGTTACTGATTGCTTCATCATTATCCACCATCACAATGATTATTCCTGGAGTAAGTGGTTCAATGCTTTTAGTCATGATTGGTTATTACTCGGCTATCTTTTCTTATATTATTCGTGGATTAGTATTTCCTCACTTAATCGTTGTATTGGTTGGAATGGTCGTAGGTTTAGTATTAGGTTCTAAACTCATGTCATTACTTCTTAAAAAGTATTCGAAGTTTATTTATCATGTGATTTTAGGTTTGATTGTAGGTTCGACGTGGTCTATTGTTCCAAGTTTTACACAACCATTTATTCAAGTTGTTTTGTTGATTGTTTCAAGTGGATTTATTTATTTCATTAATAAAAAATAGGGGGTATTGTTATGAAAATTGGGGTATGTGGCGGTGCAGGTTATATTGGCTCACACACAGTCCTTGAATTACTTAAGGCAGGACATGATGTTTTTGTGATTGATAATTTATCAACTGGAAGTAAAGAATTTCTTTTTGATGAAGCGCGATTTTATGAAGTCGATTGTACTCATGAAGCTGCTTTAAATCAGGTTTTTGAGATTGAAAAGCGAAGTGGAAATATTGATGCAATCATGCATTTTGCGGCAAAACTTATTGTGAATGAAAGTGTTTCGATGCCATTAGAGTACTACACCAATAATGTTTATGGAGTTATTACATTAATTCAAGCGATGCGAAAAGCAGACATAAAGACACTAATATTTTCTTCTACCGCTGCTGTCTATGGAGATCATAAGACTGGTTTTTGTCAAGAAGGGGATGTTTGTCAACCTATTAATCCTTATGGAAATAGTAAATTGGCAGCGGAAATGGTTATTCAAGATAGTGCTAAGGCTTATGGACTTAATACTTGTATTTTTAGATACTTTAATGTTGCGGGAGCTCATCCTAGTTTAAGATTAGGTCTTGATAAGTCGACACTTACTCATATTGTACCGATTACCGTGATGGCAGCTTTAAAACAACGCTCTCATATCACAATTTTTGGAGATGATTATCCTACTGAAGATGGTACATGTGTTCGTGATTATATTCATGTTTCTGATTTAGCGTATGCCCATGTATTAGGTTTAGAATACACTCATACTAACAAATCAAATGAAATCTTTAACTTGGGCTCATCACAAGGTTTTTCTGTTAAGCAAGTCATTGAAGCTGTACAAAAAATTGCACCTTGTGAGGTGCAAATTGGAGCGCGACGTGAAGGTGATCCTGCAAAACTAATTGCGGTTGCCAATAAAGCAAACAACATTCTAAAATGGAATCCTCAATATACACTGAGTGATATTGTACGCACAGATTATGATTTCAGACTTAAAAGATTAAACGATAAAGAAAACAATCGCGACAAAGTGAGCAATTGAAGCTAAATTAACAAATACGTGCCATACAAAGTGAGTGTATGGCTTTGTTTTTTGTATATAAAAGAATGCTCCTATGGTGTATAATACACCTCCTAAAGCCATGAGGATTAAAAACACTAGGTTTGATTGACGATAAAGATATGGAAAGATGAGGACTACGAGCCAACCCATGACCATATAGATTAATAATGATAAAGCTGGTAGTGACTTTCTTGATAAAGATTTATAAAGAACGCCAATAATGACCATCGTCCACTGTACTGTGAAAATGACCCATCCTAAAGTTCCACCAATAATGGATAGTGCAACAGGAGTATAACTTCCTGCAATCGCAACATAGATAAAAATGTGATCTAAGATTTTGAAAACATTCTTATGTTTAGATTCAGGAGCCATACTATGATATAGCGTTGACATGAGAAACATAAAAAACAAACTAATGATAAAGGTGCTGACTCCAAAGGCTAATTGAGCATCTTGAAGTAAATAAGCACGAATCGAAGCATAAGGTAAGAATAAAAGCATAAATAGAGCCATAACCCCATGGGTTGTGGAATGACCGACCTCTTCTTTTATTGTATATTGAATTAGTTTTTGATTTTTCATGAAAGCATTATACCATCCTTTAAAGGTTGATGTCTTTTAGAAAAGATATTTTGAAAAAATTATGATAAAATAGGTTCATGAAGAAATTAATTCTAGCGTTTTTATTGATGTTTAATTTCAGATCTGGGATTATTGTTCAGGCTAATTTGGTCTGTTTAGATACTGATTTTTCTCTTTCAAATATTACTGGTCATAATGCATTTGAAGTGATTGGATGTTATGCCACTTTTGTGAGCGCTCAAATCGCAATGAATGAGTCAAAAGCAATGTATCCAGATTTAGTGATTACACATCAAACGAGTCCAAGTCCTCTAAAAATTGTATCGGCAACACGAGCCATTGTTACGTCTTATCCATTTAGACTTCGTGAGGGCACAACCAATAGTTTGCTTGGTTATATATTCCGCTCATCATCACTATCATCTTCATCGGATAGCACCTACATGCCAGCTTATTATGATATGCGCTATATCGAAACAGTTTCTTATAATCCTAATCAAACCTTAGTTAATGTGGACATTTATGGCAACATTGAAGGTTCTACAGGATATGATCCAGCCTTGTACTCATATACTCGTGATACATCTTTTAATCAGCGAGGGGTTATTCGTGTTGAAGTATCAGGTTTTGTAGGCTTTATGAATATTGCGTCAGTGGATATTATTCCAATTAAGTACATTGAAAACAATTGGACCATCACTTTAGGTGGAAAAACCTACCTTGAGACTCAACTTAATCGTCAAGATCAAGAACAACCTTATACCATTCGTCCTCGTGTTAATGAATATCGAGTGAGCACAAATGCGCAAGGTTTACGAGAAATATTCCATGAAAACTTTAGTTTTTTCTCGGGTAATAGTCGTGGAACGTATACTTATGGGCCGGCTCCAACCTGGCTTCCTAATGGTCGATATTACAGTTATGATGGCATACGTTTTTATAGTGATTTAGATTTGAAACAACCTGTTCTTAATAATGGAGAATTGGGAGAGTATTATCAATATTTTGCCTATTTACCTTTTAGATCCACATCCAACATTACAGGTGCTCAATTTGATGCTTTCCTTGAAAATGTTGCGTTTACAACCTTAAGTGGAGCACAAGGAAGTGCCATGTATAAAACGGGTGTTCACTTTGTGGATGCACAGCATCTTTTAGGAATGAATGCGATCTTAGTCTATGCTATGGCACTTCATGAATCGGGTCGAGGAACAAGCTCACTTGCACTAAATAAAAACAATCTTTTTGGATGGGGCGCAAAGGATGCGAACCCTTCAGATGCTTATATGTTTGAGAGTATTGCATCATCCATTTATGAGCATGCCGGGATAAACCTAAGAGGGTATATGAATCCTACAGATTGGCGACATTTTGGTCAAGTCGTTGGCAATAAGAATAATGGATTTAACACCAAATATGCCTCTGATCCATATTGGGGTCAGAAGATTGCAGGTTGGGCTTACCGTATTGATCGATATCTCAACTTCATTGATTACAATTATTACCCAATCATTATGGTTAATGATACTCAGAGCACACCATTGTATAAAGAAGCAAATACATCTTCTGTTTTGCATAGTGTTCCTGCGCGTAATCAACAACGCATGTTTATTGCATCTTCAATTCAAGGGGATTGGATTATGACTCCAAGTCTACTTCCACTTAACGATAATCGTGATACGATATTCCCTAATACAGTCTCAGGTATTCAAGTACCTTACCCGTTTTCAAACAGTATGGCATTTATTAGACCTAGTAATTACCGTGTTATAAATCATACTATTTCACGTGTACCACATTTGTTTAATGCTTCTGCACTCGATCAACCATCTCAAGCGATAATTAATTCAGTCACGATTGAAAATAATGTATTGAATCTTCATGGAATGATGAGCATTCCATACTTGGGAGCTGACGCAAAAGTAATATTGACTCCAAAGATTAAACTCACACAAGGCGATCAAGAGCAAATCATAAACGCCACATCAACCACCTCGACTTCAAATAGTGTAAACTTACATCAAAATAACTTTGGTTTCACATCATCCTACAACATCACCGATATATATTTAAGAGAAGCCAAAATCGAAGTCATTCTTGAGTATAGCTCTGCCTATTTAACTCAAACCGTTGTCTTGCCTGTGAATTTAAACACTTCGCAAAACTCAGTCATTTTAAGTGAAAATCATCAAGTCACATTCAATAAAGTCAATCAAGATATGACGATGAATATTGCATTAATCACGATTGCCCCAGGTGATATGAATCAAGATGGAAGATTATCAATTACAGATTTAGTATTACTACATCGGATTTTGCTCGAGCTTGAGACACAAACTCCGTTACTTTTAAGTATCGGAGATATGAATCAAGACGGAAGATTATCGATTACAGATTTGGTCATTCTACATAGAATGCTACTAGGATTGGAATAAACCATGAAAAAAATACTTATTTCGTTTCTTATATTACTTAGTGTTTTTACCCCGACCCATGTTTATGCTAATACTCCTACTGGATCAATTTCAGGAAATACAAATGTCACAGCAGGAACACGCTTTACTTTAACTTTTGCGATAACAAATGCTACAAATATTGTTGGTGTCGAATCAATCATCAGTTTTAATACGAATCACTTTTCAATCGTTAACACAACTAATCTAGTCTCAGATGGCTCCTCACCATTTTTTAACACTGCAAACAATAAATACGCAAGTTTTTGGACTCAAAATCCTAGAAGTGGAACTGTTAATTTCTTAAGAGTTGAATTTCAAGCACGACCAGGATTTGCTATTGGGACTACAAGTCAAATTTCAATGACAAACACATTTGTAACGCAAGGGACTACTGAGATTGGTGTACCTAACCGCTCGATTACATTAACCTCTGTTGCACCACTCTCTACGATTAACACATTAAATAGTATTTCAATCAATGGAACTAATCTATCAAACTTCAATTCAAGCACCTTAAATTACAACTTGCCAGATACTACCGCAGACAGTATTACGATTGGAGCAGTTAGAACAGATAGCAAGTCAACGCTTACAGGAACAGGTACGTTTTCACTTAGATATGGAAGTAATCGTTTTTCACTCAATGTTCGCTCAGAAAGCGGAAGCACTCGAACGTATACCATTAATATAAATCGACCTGATTTACGTGGTGATAATACAACAATTAAATCTGTAAGCCTCGGAGAGCATGTTTTAGTTTGGAATGAAGACAGCACTCGAAACATATTGCTTGTACCAAACAGTGTTTCAACAGGATCGCTCAACATCGAACTTAATGAATCCTCTTCTAAAGTTACCTCAAATACAAGTGTTAATTTAGTTGATGGTGAAAATGAGGTGTCCGTTTCTGTTCAATCTGAGAAGGGCACTACAAATACTTACACCTTTAAAATTGTTCGAGCTGATCATCAAGGAAATTTCCCCGATCTATATGTTTCTACGACGATTAAACATGTCCTTATAGATGGTGAAATTTATCTTATAAGAGATAATAAAGTCGTTTTGCCATATAATATTGAGTCACCAACGATTTTATTCGTTCCTGAGTCAGATTTAACATTTATCAGTGAAGTTGAAGTCGACTCACTTAATTTTGGTGATAACCTTTTATCTCTTCAAGTCACTTCATTTAATGGTACAGTCGTAGTCGTTAATGTGAATCTATTTAGAGAAGATCAAATGAATCCTGTTTCACTTAATGAATTACTAGAGAATATCGATTCATATCCTGTAGCAACTCTTTCATTTTTTTATGAAGGAATGATTGTTGAAGAAGATGTGTTAAACACACTTTTAAGTGCAGATAAGGCGATGAGAGTCTATGTTTCGACCTCTTCAATGGTAGGTTACTGGTCTTTAACTAAAGATGATATTGGTCTACTTAAAGATTTAGATTTAAGTGTAGAAGAAGATCAAAGCATCGCTTTTCAACAAGCCTTAGGATTCATCATTCAAACTAACTTCCGTTTTAAAGAAATGGCATTCTCAAAGCCAATCCCATTTACATTGACTCAACTTACTAACCTTGAGAGTTATGCACAACTTCATGGTTATCACATGACTTCAGAAGGGCTTATGCTTATAGAGGATTGGAGTGTTACTCCTTTATCAAGTGTTATTGAAGTCGGTGGCCCACTTCATTTGGTGATTTCTCCAGCTTACATTCAAGAAGAAGACACTTCTGAAATTGATATTCGATATGTTTTTGCGCTTGCGGGAGCAACACTTTTAGGGTGGTTGTTATGGCTTGTGAGTGTTATGCGTTATTCAAAACTAAAACGCAAATTTCTAAAAAGCAAAAAAGGAGTTTTTTAAGTGAATCCATCAATTATTTCTAATTTATCTCAACTACTGAATATTAATGTTAATCAAGTTGAACAAACACTTTCACTTCTTCAATCAGGCAACACAGTTGCCTTTATTGCGCGTTATCGTAAAGAAGCAACTCAAGGTTTAGATGAAGAAATGATTCAAACCATAGCCCAAAGTTATGAGTATGAAGTACAACTCCTTAAACGCAAAGAAGATGTCATTCGCCTTATCGATGAACAAGGTTTAATCAGTGAAGAACTCACAAAACGTATCATGAGTTGTGAAAAATTAAGTCAAGTCGAAGAAATTTATAAACCATATAAGCAAAAGAAACTTACAAAAGCTGCACTCGCTATTGCGGCAGGACTTCAACCATGTGCTGATGCGCTTAAGAAAGCAAGTTCTAGTGCATCAATTAATGAAATATGTCATTCATATCTAACCGAAGAACTTAAAGATGTTGATCAAGTTTTTTCAATGGCATGTGACATTATTGTGGATGAACTCATTCATCAACAAGCTTATCGTGGTGCTTTAGTGAAAGATATTGAACGTAAGGGATGGCTTGTTAGTAAACTCAAAAAAGAAGGTCTTGATGTTGACTCTACGTATACGTTATATCATGATTTTAAACAACGACTACATGCGCTTTTACCTTATCAAATCATGGCACTAAATCGAGGTGAAGATCAAAAAATACTAACCATTAGTCTTGATTATGATATTGATCAATTTTTTGATCAAACTAAACATAAGTTTATAAGTTTTGCGCATCCTACATTGCATAAAGAATGTATTGCGAGAACTCAAGAAGCTGTAAAAAAGAGTTTATATCCAAGTATTGTTCGCTCAATACGATCTGATTTAACTCAAAATGCTCAAAGTCATTCAGTGAGTGTTTTTGCAAGTAATGTAGAGCAACTTCTGCTTGTCCCTCCACTTAAAGGCAAGAATATCTTAGGATGGGATCCAGCATATCGAACTGGATGTAAACTTGCAATCATCAATGAATATGGAGACTGTTTGAAAGTTGATACAGTATATCCATTTGAACCTAAAAATGATCGTGAAAACACCATTAAGAAATTAAAGATGTTTGTGGATCAATATCAGATCTCAATCATTGCCTGTGGTAATGGGACAGCATCACGTGAGTCTGAACAACTGATCAGTGAATTTATAGCTCAGTATTCAAATGGATCGTTAAGTTACGCAATGGTTTCAGAAGCAGGAGCTTCGGTGTATTCAGCAAGTCCTTTAGCAAAAGAAGAATTTCCTGATCTTGATGTTAGTTTACGATCAGCTATCTCCATAGCACGTCGACTTCATGATCCACTTGCGGAGCTTATTAAAATCGATCCAAAAAGTGTGGGAGTAGGTCAGTATCAACATGATTGTCCACCTCAACAACTTAAAGAAAAAGTTGATTTTGTTGTCGAGAAGGTTGTGAACAAAGTAGGCGTTGATGTTAATACGGCTTCAGTTCATTTAATGAGTCATATCTCAGGGTTAAGTAAGGTTTTAGCCAAAAACATTATCTCTAAACGCAGTGAGTTAAAAGGCTTTACGTCACGTGAACAACTTAAGGATGTCAAAGGATTAGGTCCAAAAACCTATGAACAAGCCATTGGATTTTTACGTATTCCTTCAGGAAGTGATCCTCTTGATGCGACGTTCATTCATCCAGAATCATATAGTATCGCACGTTCACTACAATCGTCTTATCCAGAATTAAATCCAACTCAAGATGAGCTTGTTTCTTGGTGTCAAGAACATCATTGTGACTTATATACTGTCGCTGATATATTAGAAAACTTAAAAGCTCCTCAGCGTGATTATCGCGATAATTTTAAGGGAATTACCCTTAGACAAGACATTCTTAAATTTGAGGATGTAAGCATTCACGATCAGTTTGAAGGAACAGTTCGAAACGTCGTGGATTTTGGTGCTTTTGTGGATATTGGATTAAAAAATGATGGCTTAATTCATAAGTCACAAATGAATTGTGAAAGCCATCAATCTGTATATAATGTTTTAAAAATCAATGATGCGGTATTAGTAGAGGTCATTGGAATTGATGTCGCCCGTCAAAAAATTCAATTAAAACTTATTCAAAAAGTGATGCTTGGCGTAGCGTAGATTCAACGATTAGATCTTGGTTTCTGAGGAAATCAAGATTTTTTATTGGTTCATTTAAGAAGCGTTGGGCTTCAACTTGGCTTAATATCATTGGTTGACGATGATGGACCCAAGCGAGTGTTGGTTGTGCTTCATGCGTTATGATTGCAACATGATTTAAGTTCTCATCAAGAATGCCAGCAATGAACAATGGTTGATGGTCTTTATTTATAATTTTTTGTTTTATACGACTTTGGTCCCATTCAAAGTATCCTGATGCTAATATAATGCATCGGCGTTGTTGATAGGAATCATTGAACAAACGTGAATTGGTGATATTTTCAAGGCGTGCGAACAATATGAGTTGTTGTGATGAATCATGGAGCCAACCCCATTGTGCATGAGTCCACTGATTCAGATTCGGTGATTGAGTGAGAATAAGATGATCACTTGGTCTAAATAATGTTTGAATGTTCTCAATTTCATAGGCTAGCATTAAATCTTCTTGAATGAATAATTGACCACACATTATGAATTCTCCTTTTTTTCAATAAACCAACGAGTATCTTCTAAATATAAGTATCGAATATGTCCGCCAATATGGCAAGTATATCGTATTCCTGCTCCTCCAGATTTTAAGGAGGCAGCATTAATAATTTGTGTCACTTTATCAATAGGATAAGATAAACCATTATCTGCCACTACGCTAAGAGGAAGGACTTTACCTTCTTTAGTGAATGACGCAATCACTTGAATATATTGTTTGTGGTGCATTAAATAGACTCCTTAAAGTATGCGAAAGGAAATATAACATGATCTTCTTTAGGATTAAAATCACTTAAAGAAAGATTAGAAAGTGAAATTCCTCTTTGAATGCTTTCGTGTCCAAAACGGCTACGAATGGCATCCATCGTCGTATCAATCGTGCGTGAACGAAGATGATGTTCCACAGAAGTAAACATTGAAATTTGCCAAGCAACCTCATGATTAACAAGTTGCTCAGCACGAACGCCAATACTGCGATATCGCTTTGAAAAATCAAAGTTTTCAGTAAACAAAATCATGGCATAATGAATCAAATCCTCGCTTGTATCTGTGGGAACGTCACATCCTATTTGACGAGTAAAGGTATGAAGATCTTCATCACGCATCGTAATACTAATCGTTTTACATGCAAGCTGATGTTGTTTCAAACGTGATGCAACACTCTCACACAATACAGTAGCAACAATTTTAACATCATTAAGAGAGTTCAAATCCACTTTGGAGGTAATAGAGTTACCAATGGATTTAACAATGTTATGATGACTAAAATGCTTCACATCACTAGTTTCTAAGCCATTTGAAAAACGATGTAAAACATGCCCCCACTTACCAAAACGATCTACTAGAAATTGAAGAGGAGTATGTGCAAGATCTCCTATAGTTTTGATACCATAACGATATAATTTTTGTTTGGTTGCTCGACCAACATATAATAAATCTTCCACAGGGAGAGGGTAAATAATCTTGTGAATATTGGAGTCATCTAGAACCGTAATGGCATCAGGTTTCTTATAATCAGATCCAAGTTTTGCATAGATTTTGTTGTCACTAACGCCAATGGATACTGTGAGTCCACATTCTTGTTTAATGTCATGACTTATTTGTTGCGCAATAGCAAGACCATCACCATATAAACGCTCACATGAACTTACATCTAGCCAAGCTTCATCAATCCCAAAAGGTTCAATTAAATCGGTATAACGTTTATAGATATCCATCACTTTTTTAGAAAATTTCATATAAAGTGAGAAACGTGCTGGAAGAATCACCAAATTAGGACACTTTTGTTTAGCTTGCCATAGAGGTTCTCCTGTCTGCACACCATATTTTTTTGCTAATGTATTTTTTGCTAGAATAATTCCATGACGCTTTTCTTTATCTCCGCCCACAGCCATTGGAACAGAACGAGTGTAAGGTTGATGCAATTCTTCAACAGCCGCATAAAAATAGTTCAAATCGCAATGAAGGATAATTTTCTTTTTCATGAATAACACCTCCTCTACAATCTTAGTTTACTTGAATTAAATTCAAGTTTCAAGAGAAAAACTTGAAAATTATTCAAGTTATGTTACAATATTCAAAAGAGGAAATATTATGTCACTTGGTCAAAGATTAAGACAATTTCGTAAAGAAAAGAACATGTCCCAAGATGAATTGGCTGATTTTTTAGGATATAAATCTTTTACTACAATTCAAAAATGGGAAAAGGATCAGGCCGTTCCGCCAATCCACATTTTGGAGCGCTTATCAAAACTATTTGAGATTAATATTAGTGATTTATTAGCGGAAGCAAATCATCGCCGTAAAGTGCCTATTGTGGGGGTTGTAGCTGGAGGAGCTCCTATTACAGCTATTGAAAATTGGATAGGGGAATATGATGTAGAATTACCTGATCTTCATCATGAATATTTTTATTTGCGCGTTGTGGGTGATTCGATGATTGAAGCAAGAATTTACCCAGGAGATGATTTATTTGTAAGAAAACAAAGTAGTGTTAATCACGGTGAGATTGCTGTAGTGCTCATTGATCAAGAAGCAACCGTTAAGAGAATATTATTCAAAGGTAATAATATTATTCTTAAACCAGAAAATACAAAATATGAACCTGTTATGTATACTCCTGAGGATATTGAAACCAAGAAAATTCAAATTCTTGGGAAAGTACTTCATAATCGGATTAATTTATAATTGAAAGTGAGGAAACTGAATGTTTGAATGGATAAATCAAGTTAACAAAATGAGTGAAGAATGGTTTTCACATGGACTAATCTCCTTTATTTTATCAACAATCATTACTCTTATTGTTATGATTGTACTTATTAAACTTAAAAATCGATATTTCAAAGTGATGGTTAAAAATAAGAAAATTGATCCAACTATGGCAAAATTCTTAACAAGATTGTTAAGCAGTGCTATTTATATCTTTTTTATTTTTGTCATCATTTCTCAGATTAATCTTTTGAACCAATTTGCGGTTTCATTACTCGCCGGTAGTGGTGTAGCGGTATTGATTTTAGGGTTTGCGGCACAAGAAGCTTTCTCGAATCTCATTGCTGGTGTTTTTCTTTCATTATTTAGACCTTTTTCTGTGGATGAACTCATCAATATTCCATCCATTAATATAACTGGTCGAGTTGAAGATATCACATTGCGTCATACCGTTATTCGTACTTTTGAGAACAATCGAGTTATTGTTCCTAATAACATTATTAATTCATCTGTGATTGAAAATAGAGATATTATTGATAACAAAATATGTAATTTCTTTTTAGTTGGAATTTCATATGATAGTGATATTGATGTTGCACGCTCTATTATGATTGACGAGGCGACAAAACATCCGAATCTTTTAGATACTCGAAACGATGAAGATATTAAAAATGGAGTTCCACTAGTGAATGTTGTGGTTGCGAATCTTAATAATTCAAGTGTCGATTTAAGAATGGCATTATGGGCTCAAAATGCACCAGACAGTTTTAAACTGATGGCCGACTTAAGAGAGAATATTAAGAAACGATTTGATGAAAAAGATATCGAGATTGCATTTCCTCATCAAACAGTTATTCTTAAGAGTAAAGAAAAGTAATATTCTATATTTTGTAGAGTCTATTTTAAGGTATAATAAATTGCGTTAAGTGGAGGCCACAATGTTTTTAAAAAAAATCGAGATACAAGGATTTAAGTCCTTTGCGGATAAAAAAATCATCAACTTCGAAAGTAACATTACTGGAGTTGTTGGACCAAATGGTTGTGGCAAAAGTAACATTGCAGAAGCCATTCGTTGGGTTTTAGGCGAGCAATCAACAAAGTCACTTCGATCAGAAACGATGAGTGATGTTATTTTTAACGGAAGTGCTAAAAGAAAAATGGTGAACATTGCCTCTGTTACACTTATTTTTGATAACTCCAGACGCTCTCTTCCTATAGATTTTGATGAAGTCAGTATTGCACGTAAATATCACCGTCATTCTTCTACAGGGGAATACTTTATTAATAACGCTCCAGTTAGATTAAAGGATATTCTTGACTTAATTGCGGATAGTGGAATTGGTAAAGATTCGTTAAGTATGATTTCTCAAGGTAATATCAGTGCTTTTGCAGAGTCAAAGCCAATTGATCGTCGTAGTATTTTTGAAGAAGCAGCCGGAGTTGCAAAATATAAAAAGCGTAAAAATGAGTCATTATCTAAACTAGCAAGAACTCAAGAGAATATCAGTCGTGTAAATGACATTGTACTAGAATTAGAAAAGCAAGTGAATCCATTACGACGAGCTGCTAAAAAAGCTCAAATTTATACTGAAAAGAAATCACGTTTAGAAGCAATAGAAATTACCGTATTAGTAAAGCAAATTCAAAAATTACGATCTGATATTGAAACGTTTGAGCAGGAACTTTTTGATTTATCGACTCAAACAACACTAAAATCTACTCATATTAGTGTCGAAGAGACGCATATTCAACAAGTTAAGTCACAAATCAATATCATCGATCGTGAGATAGCTCAACTGCAACAAGATCTTATGAATGTGATTAATGAAATTCAAACTTTAGAAACACGTAAGATTGAACTCGATGAAAAACGAAAATACATATTAGAAACAGGTAGTGATGAAGAAAAACTTGAACAAGTTAAATTACTACTAAGTGATTCAAAAATCGAATATGAAGATCGTGTTTCCCGTAAAGAACAGATTATGTCTGAGATACAAGAAACTTCTCGAGCAATTCAAGAACTAAATCGAAATTGGGTTGATTTACAAGCACAAAGTGAGTTAACTAAGAGTCGATTGAGTCGATTAGAAAACAAGGAAGTTATTCTTCAAAACACAATTGATAAACCTTTTAGTAGCTCTGCAGGAGTTAGTGCAGTTATTTCTGCAAAACATAGTTTAATTGGAATTGTGGATGTTGTAAGTGCTTGCTTTGAAGTAAAACCTGGTTATGAAATTGCTATAAGCACTGCTCTAGGGGCAGCAAGTAATCATATAGTAACCAAAGATGATGAGGCTGCAAAAAATGCCATTAAGTTTTTAAAACGTAATGAATCAGGTCGCGCAACATTTATTCCATTAAATGTATTAAAACGTTATTCAGTACATTCAGATCAACTGATTGTTGCCAAGTCTACCGAAGGGTATTTAGGATTAGCCTCTGAATTTGTGGTTGACCTTGTTTCTCAAGGATTACTGTCTGAATCATTTCTTGGAAACACTTTAGTAGTCGATAATTTAGACCATGCCAATCATTTAGCAAAACTATTACAACAAAACGTAAAAATCGTAACTTTAGAAGGCGATATTATTCATCGTGGTGGCAGTATTACTGGCGGTAAGAATAAAGATCATCACAGTCAAATTGAAGCAAAACACGAGATTTCTTTAGTTAGAGAAAACATTCAAAAACTCAAACAAGAATTAGATGAAGTCACAAATAAGTTGGATGAACATACTTTAAATCGTCAAAAACTTGAAGAAACGTTATTAAACCTTAGATTGTCAAATGCCCAGATTGAACCTGTTATTGAAGCAAAACGTGCGAAGTATGAACGATTGCTCAATGAGTTTGAACAACTCAATCAAGACGAGTCAATTCATCATGAATCATTTGAAGAAACATTGATTACAAGCCTAAATCAACAGTATTTAGCACGTGATGATATTCGTCAACGTATTGAATCAAAACGTGAAAACAAGATTAGATTAACATTTGATCTGGAACGAAAAGATAAGCACATTCTTTCTTTACGACGCGAATATGTAGAAATAAGTTCACATGAAAAGAAAGTGGAGATTGAACTAGCAAGAATGCAAACGCTTCTTGAAGGATCCATTCAAAGATTATCGAGTGATTATTCAATGACATATGACTATGCTGCAACACAACCAATGATTGATGACTTAGAAAATGCTCAAGATGAAGTAGTTAAATTACGTGCTGAAATTCAATCTCTTGGAAATATCAACATGGATGCCCCTACTGAGTATGAAGCAGTCAATGAACGTTATGAATTCCTCAATGAACAACTAAGTGAACTCAATAGGGCTAAAAAGCAACTTGAAGATTTAATCCACGAAATGGATCAAATCATGATTGAACGTTTCTCTAACACCTTTAATAGCATCAACCAATATTTACCTGAAGTATTTGCGGCGTTATTTGGTGGAGGTAAGGCAAAACTAGTTTTAGAAAATCCAGATGACTTGTTAAACTCAGGCATTGATATTGATGTTGCACCTCCAGGCAAAACAATTCAGAATATTCGATTATTTTCAGGAGGAGAGAAGAGTTTAATCGCTATATCTGTTTTATTCTCTATTCTTAAAACACGACATGTTCCATTATGTGTCTTCGATGAAGTTGAAGCTGCACTTGATCAAGCTAATGTTGAGCGATTTGCGAAATACTTAAAACGGTTTGCGCAAGATACCCAATTTATCGTGATTACTCATCGTCCAGGAACTATGGCTATGTGTGATAATCTTTATGGTGTGACAATGCCAGAGGATGGAGTCAGTGATATGCTTCAAGTAAGACTCATTGATGCGATGTCACTTGCTGAACCAGTAGGAGGTGACTATGACTTGGCTTGACAAGTTTAAGGAAACATTTTCGATAAAGAAAGATAAAAAACAGTATCTTGAAGGCCTTAAAAAAAGTCGTGATTATTTAAACTCTCAGCTTGATGATCTATTTAAGCCTGATAAAGTTATGGATGATAATTGGATGGATGATATTTTGTTTGCGCTAGTTTCTTCCGATGTTAGTGTTGAGACCGCATCGAAAATCATTGATTTATTTAAGAGTGAACTTCGTAAATACAATGTCAGTGCTGCAGATGAAGCGAAGAATGTTTTGATTCAAACACTTATCGATTTTTATGGAGATACTCCGATTGATGTTATGATGGCACTCGATAATCCTACAGTCATACTTATTGTGGGAGTTAATGGGGTTGGAAAAACAACTTCAATTGCAAAATTAGCATTCAAGTACAAATCAGAAGGTCTTAATGTTGGTCTTGTTGCGGCAGATACTTTTAGAGCTGGTGCGATTGATCAATTAAGATTATGGTCGGAAAAAGTTAACGTTAAATTTTATCATGGTAACTATCAAGAAGATCCAAGTTCAGTGTTAGTTAGTGCTTTAAGAAAATCAAAAGAAGATCAGATCGATATTCTACTCTGTGATACCGCAGGACGACTTACCAATAAGACGAACTTAATGAATGAACTATCAAAGATGTTTAGGGTTATGGATCGTGAGATTTCAGGTGCTCCACATGCAATTTGGTTAGTTCTTGATGCAACAATAGGACAGAACGGAATCAATCAAGCAAAGCAATTTATTGAAGCGACTGAAGTAGGGGGTATTATACTCACTAAACTTGATGGAAGTAGTAAAGGTGGAGTTGTTCTATCCATCAAAGATCAACTTGGAATTAAAGTTCTATTCGTAGGATTAGGAGAAAAGGAAGATGACTTGAAATCTTTTAATCCTGAGAGTTATTTCTTGAGTTTATTCGGTGATTCATATGATTGAAAAGTCAGAAAAAATCAATTTGTACCTTGATTGGTATGAGTCACTTCTAACGAAAAAGCAACTTGAGATTATGGTATACTATTATCAAGAAGATCTTTCTTATCGAGAAATTGGTGAACTTCTAAACATTTCACATACTGCGGTTTATGATACGGTGACCAAGGCAACAAATCGCCTCATTGAGTTGGAAAAACAACTTAAAGCTGTAGAAACCGAAAGAAAACTTCAAAATCTGATTTCAGAACTTAAACCATTAAACAATCCTGAAATCGACACCATTATTAAAAAAATTATGAAAGAGGAACCCAAATGACAAAAATTATTTCAGTAAATGCAGGTAGTTCATCCCTTAAGTTTCAATTATTTAATATGCCTTCAGAAGAGGTATTATGTAGTGGAATTTTCGAGCGTATTGGTTTAGAAGATGGAATTTTTCAACTTAAATTTGATGGAAAAAAAGAAGTAGTTAAGCAACCTTTTCCAACTCACTCAGAAGCAGTTAATATGCTACTTCATGTTTTGGTTGACAAGAAGATTGTGAGCTCACTAGAGGATATTACAGCAGTGGGACACCGTGTTGTCCATGGTGGTGAATACTATAATCATTCAGTTTTAATAGATGAAGCAGTTGAAGCAAAAATTGATGAATTATCAGATCTTGCTCCGTTACATAATCCAGCGAATTTAGTGGGTTATCGCTCATTTGCTAAAGCCCTTCCACATGCTAAACATGCTGCGATTTTTGACACTGCATTTCATCAAACGATGTCAAAAGATATTTTCTTATATCCACTCCCTATGGAATTCTATAAAAATTACAAAGTCCGTAAGTATGGATTTCATGGAACATCTCACTACTTTGTTTCCAAACGTGTTGCAGAGTTAATGGGAAAATCATTAACAACACTTAATATCATCACTTGTCATTTAGGAAATGGTGCTTCAATCTGTGCAGTAGCAAACGGTAAATCAGTGAATACTTCAATGGGTTTCACTCCACTTGCTGGTATAATGATGGGAACTCGCTCTGGTGATATCGACCCGGCGATCTTAACATTTATTATGGATAAAACTGGAAAAACCGCAAAAGAAGTCGTTGATATTTTAAACAAAAAATCAGGAATGTTAGGTGTCTCAGAAGTTTCTTCTGATGCTCGTGATATCGAGAAAGCCTTCCTTGAAGGTGAACCATATGCGATTTTAACTCGTGAAATGTATGCTAATAGAATTGCTCATACCATTGGAAGTTATTTTGTCCAAATGGGTGGTGTTGATGCGATTGTCTTTACTGGTGGAGTAGGCGAGAACGACTTTGGAGTTCGTCATGATGTAACTGCTAAAGTATCTAAAGCATTAGGTATAGAATTTGATACAGAATTAAATAATCGTGTTAGAGGTGCAGAGACTTTATTATCAAAACCTAACTCTAAAGTTCAAATTTGGTTAGTACCAACAAATGAAGAATTAGTCATCGCACAAGACACTTTCAATCTCATCAATGATTAAGTTTGCGGACCAATTTTTAGATCTTGTTAAGGATTATGAGACGATTATTGTTTTTCGTCATATTAATCCTGACAATGACGCCCTAGGTTCACAGTGGGCAACTGTGAGCTTTTTGCGTTTATTGTTTCCAGAGAAAAAAATCTATGGTACCGGGTTGCATCAAGTTGTTAAAGGAGTGGATTATCCTGTATCAGATTCACTTCAAGATGAGCAGTTTCAAGATTCAATAGGAATTATTTGTGACACGGCTAATCATGAACGTGTTGATGATCAACGATATCAATTATGCAAAACCATCATTCGAATCGATCATCATCCAATTCATGATCTTTTTGGAGATTTACTACTTATCAATGAACAAGCCTCATCAACTTGTGAAATCTTAACTTTAATGTTTCGCCACATTTATATCGATCCTCTGCCTGAAGTTATCGCAACCTATCTTATGGCAGGAATATTGAGTGATACAATTATGTTTTCTATCCCGAGTGTTTCATCCAAAACGTTTCAAGCAGCAGCTTACTTATCACAATCACCTATAAAACTCTCAGATATTCATGCACAGTTATATCATTACTCAGAAGATGAATTTAAATTCATCAATGAGTTACGCTCTAACATTCATCGAAGTCCATGTGGCCTAGCGTATGTCATAGTTGATCGAAAAATGCTTGAAAAACACAATATGCATCCCAATAAGGCAAAAGAATACATCTTTGCGCTTTCACAAGTTAAAGAATTTAGAATGTGGGCCATTTTCATTGAAATAGAAGTTGATGGAGTATCACTCTACAATGGTAGTTTACGCTCACAATCAGTTGTTATTAATACGATTGCGAATCGATTTAATGGGGGAGGTCATCCACTTGCGGCTGCGGTGAAGCATCTATCATTAGCCCAAGTGAACCAGCTCATTGAAGAATGTTGCGTTAAAATCAACGCCGAGGAAGTCTATGAAAAATAAAAAGAATAACTCATTAATTCAACTCACTCATGTGATTAAAACAAGTGTGATTGTCTTTGTATTATTATTTGTAATTGACTATATAACACTACCTGCTTGGAATTTTAGAAACCCAATGCTATACATTCTCATTGCGATCTTAATTACAATTTGGACTGTATTATTTCAATTTATTAGTCGCAAACTTTATACTTGGACTAAATTTGCTTATTTAATCTCAATTGGTTTAATTGCTTTTACAGTTGTATTTGGGTTTTTAAGTTCAGAAATGCTTAATGCATCACAATACCAACAACAAATCAAAATCACCTCGAATGTATCGTTTGATGCTAGTTTTGAATCCATAGCACTCAATAAGATTCCCGTAGTGGATAAATCCACTGCAATAAAACTTGGTGAGAAGCAAATTGGGACAATTCAATCTTTAGGATCCCAATATTATGTCAACCCGAAATATACCATCATTTCACAGAATAATGCATTGTATCGTGTTGCGAACTTAGAATATCGTGATTTTATTAAATGGCTCAATAATCGCAATCAAGGCATTACCTCATTTGTGAAAGTGAATGTGTCCAATCCTTCTGATGTAAGCTTAATCAACTTACAAGAGGGCATGAAAATATTACCTAATGCTTTGTTTAACGACAATCTTTATCGCTTTGTTCGATTTAATCATCGTGATAAAATTCTAGGCTCTTATGCCTTTGAACTTGATGATCAAAACAAACCTTATTTTGTTGTTTCAGTCTTATCACCAGAAATTGGAATGTTTGGAGGATTAAGTGCTCAAGGAGCAATAATTGTTGATCCTGTGAACAAAACTAGTGCATATTATGATATTGCTGATTTACCACAATGGGTCGATCATGTTCAACCAACTGAAATTGCATGGAGTCAAATCGACAACTGGGGATATTACATTAATGGATTTTTTAATACTTTATTTGCTCAAAAAGACATGATTCAAACCACAGAAGGGTATAATTATGTTCTGCTCAATGATCAGATACACGTATATAGTGGTTTAACTTCAGTTGGAGCAGACCGCTCCATCGTTGGATTTTCACTTATTAATTTACGTACTAAAGAGGCACGCTTTTATCAACTGGGCGGTGCAGATGAATATGCCGCAATGAGCTCGGCTCAAGGGCAAGTTCAACATCTTGGATATATCGCAACTTTTCCTGTATTAATTAATATTGAAGGAGTGCCTACCTACTTTATTGCACTAAAGGATCGTGAAGAACTCGTAAAAATGTATGCGATGGTCGCAGTCACAAACTACGATGCAGTGGGGGTTGCTGAAAGTGTTAATTTAGCTTACCAAACCTATGTCCAAAGACTTACATCACTTAACATGATTGATACGATTATTCAACCAACCAATCAGAAAGACATACTGGTTTTAAGTAAAGATCAAGTGGTTATGGATGGGAATTCTTATGTCATCATAAAGGATGATACTGGTGATATCTATTCCTTTAAACTAAGTCTAAATCTCAATGCCTTATTTATTGAACCAGGTACAACTATCAAAGTAACATTCAATGATCTTAATGCGGATGTCATTGAAGTCATTGCCATTCAAATAGTGGAGTAATATGATTAATCTTTTCACTCGTAGCACATTCTCATTGATGAACTCATCATTAAAAGTCAATGATGTAGTTTCACATGCTAAAAAATGCAAGCAAACCCATGTTGCACTAGTGGAAGAAAATCGTTTGTATAGTGTCCCGTTATTTCTAAAACTTTGTCAAGAACATGAAATAAAACCCATTATCGGTTTATCACTTTCATGTTCTTTTGAACATAAACCAATCAAACTATCATTCATCGCCAAAAATACTAAGGGATATCATCACATTGCTAAGTTATCCACAAAATCGTCGCAAAACAAGGATAACTTAGATATCAGTGACATCTCATTTTCATCTGATGTTTTTGTCTTTGTGCACTGTGATCACTCTTGGTTTGAAGATGCAATAATTCAAATGAATGCTAGTTTAATTTCGGATGCTTTTGAAGAATTGCGACAAAACATTCCGCATTTCTTTGTTGTTCTTGCGCATTATCATATAGATTTTTGGACTACTCGAAACGAGTGGTTATGGACACAGTTTTCAAACTCTATTCAATTTGTTCCTTCTCTTTATATGGCTTTTGAAAATGCTCAAGATCAGCTTGTTTTAAGCACTATGAAGGCCATTCAAAGTGGTCGTAAAGTTGATGATCCACTTAATGTAATTAATGGAGACACCTACTTGCGATCCAGTGAAGAATTATCAACACTTTTCCCAAAACAACTTCATCCGAACCTGAGCAACATTATTTCAAGCATTGAGAATGTTGTGTTACAACAAAAAACATCACTCCCAAAACCTAAACTACCTAATAATGTTGCTTCAGATCAATATCTCATTTCTTTATGTCAAAAAGGATTAGAGAAACGCATGGGAGGTAAGATTGAACCACATTATCAAAATCGCCTAAATTATGAACTTGATATGATCACAAGAATGGGTTTTGAGAATTATTTCTTACTCATTTGGGATATTATTCGATTCGCGAAATCAGCGGACATTCCAGTAGGACCAGGTCGAGGAAGTGCTGCTGGCTCATTAGTTTCATACTGTCTAGGCATTACCCATGTTGATCCAATCGCATATGGATTATTATTTGAGCGATTCTTGAATCCAGAGCGAATTTCAATGCCAGATATCGATATTGATTTTGCGGACCATCGTCGCGATGATATTATTCAATATGTATATGAAACTTATGGTGAAGAACATGTTGCTCAGATTGTAACATTTGGAACTTTCGGACCTAAGATGGCAATTAGAGACGTTTCTAAGGCATTTGATGTGGATTTAAGAGAGATTGACACTTGGACTAAGTTAATTCCTAATGAACTTAAAATGACCTTAAAAGGAGCACTGAGTCAGTCTAAGCGACTTAAGGAGATTTATGATCAACATCCTCGCTTTAAAGTCATTTTTGAGATTGCATCGTCATTAGAAGGGTGTCCACGCCATATTTCAAAACATGCAGCAGGTGTTGTCATGTCGAGTGAACCTCTTACACAAGTATTACCGCTTGTGAAGGTGGATGATGGGATGCTCTCAACGCAGTATTCTATGGAATACCTCGAGCCTTTAGGGCTCATCAAAATGGATTTTTTAGGACTAAAAAATCTTACAATCATTCAAGATACACTAAACTTAATCAATACACAAATAAATCTATATGCTATTCCCCTCCAAGATTCTAAAACTATGAACCTTATCGCTCAAGGGGATACCACAGGAATATTCCAACTTGAATCAGAAGGCATGACAAATTTAATCGTGAAGATGAAACCCACTTGTTTTGATGATATTGTTGCGACGATAGCACTTTATCGACCAGGTCCTATGGAAAACATCCCGTTATATCTTAAAGCACGTCAAACTTCAACCGATTTAAGTCATATGCCAAAGCAAATTCATTCGATTGTGGAATCTACTCATGGTATTTTGATTTACCAAGAGCAAATCCTACAAGCCGTCCAGGTTTTAGCAAATTTTTCATTAGGAAAAGCCGATATTTTAAGAAAAGCAATTGGTAAGAAGAATGAGACGATTCTTAACCAACTCAAAGATGATTTCTTATCAGGATGTTTATCAAACAACTTAACGATCGCACAAGCAAACCAAATGTTTGATCTTATCATGCGATTCGCGAATTATGGTTTCAATAAGTCCCATTCCGTTGCTTATGGACTCATTTCATATCAAATGGCATATTTGAAAGCTCATTATCCACTCCAATTTTATACAGCCCTACTAAATGGCGTACTAGGATCTGAAAGCAAAACACTAGAATACCTTCAAAAGATTAAGCAACTAGGATATAAGATACTTCCTGTGTCAATAAATCACTCACAATCTCATTACACTATCGAAGAACAAGGAGTTCGCTTACCTCTCACTATCATCAAAGGGTTAGGAGGTGTAAGCATCAATTCAATCCTTCAAGAGCGACTCTTTAGAGGAGCTTATAAAGATTACTATGATGCTATTGCAAGGCTTAACTTAATAAAGATTGGTCCAAAGATGATTGAGAATTTAATCTATGCCGGGGCACTTGATGAATTTGATGAAAATCGAGCCAATCTATTAGCTTCCATGGATGATGCTATAAACTATGCCAATCTAATTAAGATTGAAGTTAATGGTCAACTTAACTTAGATCCAAGTATTTTAAGCCGTCCTCGCTATATGGAAGTGAAGTATGAAAGAGCTTTATTTCTTGATAAAGAGAAGCAGCTGCTAGGATTTTATATTTCCGAGCATCCACTTGTGCAACTCAAACAAAAACTCAATTTAAACCAAAATCTTAATGATGCGAAGGAGTTCTATAAAGGTGTTGTAATGATTGAATCGATGAAGGTCATTAAGACTAAGCGAGGCGAACAAATGGCATTTGTAAGCATCATTGATGAGATGAATAAAAAAGAAGCCATACTATGGCCCCCTGAATATGAGAAATATCAAGGAATTAAAGAGAAAACCATTGTAATCATAGAAGGTCAAGTTGATTTAAAAGGTAGTTTTATCATAAAATTGATACAAGAAATAGATGAGGTGTCTTAATGGCAAAAGTTCTAATAGTTGATGATGAGATCAACATCAGGGATGTGATCGTCGAATACATCAAAGAGTTTGGATTCTTAGCAGATACTGCAAGTAATGGGGAAGAAGCAGTCGCAAAAGCACAACAAACTTCCTATGACTTAATCATCATGGATTTAATGATGCCTGTATTAGATGGTTTTAGTGCTACAAAAGCCATTAAAGCCTTTTCAAATGTTCCAATCATCATTTTATCAGCCCGATTTGAAGAAGCTGATAAACTTTATTGCTTTGAACTTGGTGTTGATGATTACGTTGTAAAGCCATTTTCTTTTAAAGAACTTGTTGCCCGTATGAAAAGTGTTTTAAACCGTCATTCGGTCAATGTCAATAAAGTTGAAACTATTGGAACACTGGTAATTGATTTTGATGGTAAAACCATTACGATAGATCAAGAACGTATTGTCGTGACTCCTAAAGAGTTCGAATTACTTGTCTATCTTTTACAACATAAAAATCAAGCCATTTCACGAGAAGTTTTACTTGAAAAAGTATGGGATTATCACTTCATTGGTGGAGTTCGAACGGTGGACACTCACGTGAAAATGTTAAGGAAAAATTTAAGACAATATCGCGATTTAATCGTGACTGTACGAGGAACAGGATACAAGTTTGAACTCTAAAGGACGTGGATTATTAGTTACCATATGGCAATCGCTCATGCTTTTGACGATTGCTATTTTAGTCATGCTTTGGGTATTACAAATTGTGTTCTTAACACCATATTATCGCAATATGAAAACCAATGATGTTAGAAGTGTCTCTTCAGCCATTGAACAAGCCTACTTAAATAACACATTGAATGAGACTTTAGTACCACTTATCGTTAATAACAATGTTTGTGTCAGTGTATTTCGAGAAAACACTCAAATCTTCTTTATGGATGCATTGGGTGTAAACTGCATGCTGAATCGCTCGACTCAAATCGAACCGAATTTTATTGATAATATTATTAAGGATGTACGTATTGTGACGGGTACAGAGTTAAATCGAACTTTTAATCCTGTAGGATATGAGCGAGAAATGCTGATTATTGGACGAAATGTTTTAATAAATGAAGAAAATATTACGTTTTTAGTGAATTCACCACTCGATTCTACTGAATCGACAGTGGTTATTCTTCGAGATCAGTTTGTGTATGTAACCTTTGCGGTGTTTATATTATCCTCTTTAATGGCGTTTTGGATAGCGTCATCACTCTCAAAACCAGTTGTTGAAATGGTGAAAAGTGCGAATAAATTCGCAAGCATGGATTTTAAGTTTGAATTTGAACCTACTCCATATCAAGAGTTCAATGAGTTAGCTCAAGCGTTAAACTTTGCGAAGGAGCAACTCCTAAGCATTGATACATTACGTAAAGATATGATTGCGAATGTCTCGCATGATATCAAAACACCATTAACAACCATAAAAGCATATACCGAACTTCTTCAAGAGTTTTCAAAAGAAAACCCTCAAAAACGCAAAGAACATCTGGATATCATCTATAAAGAAGTAAACCATTTATCACTCTTAGTCAGTGATATGTTACTGCTTACCCAATATGATAGTCCAAATCTTATTATTAATTTAAAGTCAGTGCATGTAAAGTCATGGATTGAATATATTGTGTCATTATTTGAACATTCTATTCAAACTCTTGGGATTAATTTCGTGATTAATGTGGACGAAGCGCTAGTGGTTATGATTGATGAAATTAAAGTAGGACAAGTACTTTTCAATTTTATAAATAACGCAATAAACCACGTAGGAGAAGATAATATTGTGATAATCAATGCGTATAAGCGCAAAGGTAAAGTGCGTATTGAGGTTGAAGATCATGGTACAGGTATTCTATCAGATGAACTTCCAAATATTTGGGATCGATATTATCGTATTGATAAAAACTTTGCGAGAAATCAACAAGGTACCGGGCTTGGATTAAGTATTGCGAAAAGTATATGTCTTGCCCATAACTTACGATTTGGTGTGGATAGTACCATTGGTCAAGGATCTGTATTCTATTTTGAATGCGAGGAAGAATAATCATGGATTATACTCCAATTCATAAAATACCTTTGATTCAAAGTAACCACCATTTTAAGATGAATTCAGATACCACAGCTCTTCTGAAAGCAATGCATATTAGAGAAGGGGATAGAGTTTTAGATATTGGGACCAATCAAGGAGTTTTGTTACTTGAAGCAGCGCAATATCACCCAAAATGGATGGTAGGCATCGATATTAATTCAGAAGCTATTGATTTAGCGTATCAAAATATGCAATTAAATCACATTGAAAATGTAACATTAATATCAAGTGATATCCAGGATGTTCGTTTTGAAGAGAGCTTTGATGTGATTGTATCGAATCCGCCTTTTTTTGAAGTCAATGCTCACACATCATCCTCACATGAAGGAAAGCAAAGGGCTAAGTTTACTCAGACACTTGATTTAAACAAGTTAATGAAATCAATAAAGCTTCATTTATCAACCAAGGGTCGAGCTTATATTGTGTTTCGAAGCGCATTTCTTGCTCAGTGTTTTGCATGTGCAGCTAACCATCAATTAAGTATCACAAGACTTCAAGGTGTTGAGGATACTCGGCTTCAGTATTATAAAAGTTGTATTCTCACACTCCAGCATGGTCAAAATAAACCATGTCAGTTCGATCCACCGATAGTGTTATGAAAGGAAAAATATGATTGGTCCTGTGGTCAATGCGGTTGCGATTATAGTAGCCTCATTAATTGGTTTAAGTTTAAGAAAAATTCTTAAGGCATCTCTTTTAGATAGCACTATGAGTGTTCTTGGAATCATTGTGGTGGTCATTGGGATTGATGGTGTCGTCGTTGATATTACATTAATCTATGTTATATTGAGTCTTGTCTGTGGTTTGTGGATTGGTGAAAGCTTCAAGTTTGAAGATAAAGTTAAAAACACCCTTGATAAGATTCTAAAATTTGATGATCAAGATGGCTCATTTATTCATGGTTTTTTAACAGCGAGTGTTTTATTTGTGGTAGGGGCAATGGCCATCATTGGTTCTATTGAAAGTGGGATTAATCAAAATCATATCATTGTATTCACAAAATCAACTCTAGACTTTGTGGCGGCCATGATGCTTTCAGCCACTTTAGGATTTGGGGTTTTGTTTTCATTTATTCCAGTACTTCTTTATCAAGGTGCACTCACATTATTCGCAAGTGGAATTTCTTCTTGGCTCAATGAAACAACCCTCACGATCATCAGCAGTGTAGGGAATATACTTGTGATTGCCTTAGGATTGAACATGTTAAAACTCACGAAGTATAAGATGCTCAATTTACTTCCAAGTATTATAATAGCGATTATTATTGCACAGCTTTTAAATATGATTTAATTGAAAACATATAGACATTAATACATTAAATATGCCTCAATGATCTCATTGAGGTATATTAGTTTATTGATGGGTTGGCATGATGCATTCAAAAGTATTGCCATATCTAGACTGCCATAATAATTCTTTTGTTGGGGAGTATATATTTTCGATTAATGATGAGTAGCAAAATTGATGATTATTTCCATCTTGACGCGATTGTGAAATGAGTCGATGGTTTTCAAATCCAAACTTGTTTGTAGTAATCAATACAATCGAGAATATTGAATTGTTTGATGATGTTGTTTTATAGTGAAAATCCTCTAATTTGAAGGTAATATCATTGTGACCTTGAATCGGAGTATAACTTAAATCTTGTTGACCAATCACATCATTATCAAGATAATATACAACCTTATATCCACTTATATTAAATACGCTTGTGCTATTAGGTACAAATGTACTAATTTGACCTTTGACTAGGATATTATTATTTACAAATCTTAATTCACCACCAAAGTTTAAATGCACCACAGGAGTGAAAAAATAGCGTAGTTCATAAATATCTAATTTAGGTTCTTGGGTAATCACTTGTTTTTCATGGTCTTCTATGATAACTAATGGTGAAATATTGTCTGAGAATATGTAGAAATCTCTTTTTAATGAAAATACTGAGTTATTGCGATCTAATTGAACTCTTTCATCATTAAATTCAAGGAAGACTTTTGTTGTAGGAGTCAATTCTTTAGGAACAACCATGAAGCTAACCTCAATCGTTAAATCATCTGTTTTGATTGTGCCATATGAGATTGAAGCAATTTCAATAGGGCTATTACCTTTTTTAATTAACCGTTCAATTTCACTGATTGAGTGATTAAGTCGATTATTCAATACATTATTCATGCTCTGGTTTTCTTGACGCAAACTCATAATTTCGTCTTTGAGATTAAAGGTGGAATAAATTAAAATAAACTGTGAAAAAACAAGAAACGAAAGTAGAATCGACAAATTTTTCTTTTCCATTGATTGGCCCCCAGGAAGTTTTATATGCTTGATAATTATATCACATGGAATTGATTACGACTTGTCAATATTAAGAAGTTGGTAAGAATAAATCATTTAAAAACCTAATGAAACACTAACAATTTTCATAAAGTGTTGATACTTTGAGGCTTTTGTGCTAAAATCCTTATGTTGTACGTCTCTATGACTACAACCGCACTTAAAAGGTCCCAAGAATGAGCACATCATCACCTTCAAGGCGAGTCTTAGAACCATAAAGGAGGTGCAAACATGTACGCAATTATCGAAACCGGCGGTAAACAACTTAAAGTTGAAGTAGGTCAAACGGTATTTGTTGAAAAACTTGATGTCGCTGAAGGCGAAGAAGTAGTTTTTGACAAAGTTCTCGTTTACTCAAACCGCACAACTCGTGTAGGAAGTCCATATGTTAAAGGCGTTAGCGTAAAAGCTAAAGTTGAAAAACAAGGTAAAGCAAAGAAGATTATCGTCTTCAAATACAAACCTAAAAAAGGATCCACACGCCGTAAGCAAGGTCATCGCCAACCTTACACTCGTTTAGTGATTGAAGAGATTAACGCGTAATGATTGAAGTCAAAGTCAAACGACACCCTAAACTTGAATTTGTGATTTCTGGACATGCCTACTCAGGAGAACCAGGTCATGATTTAGTATGTGCTGCTGTAAGTGCGATTGTCTTTGGCTCATTGAATGCATTTGAAAAGTATCAATCAAATGCTACTTCAGATATCATACGTGATGGATATGTGCATTCCATCTTCAACAATGTTGATGAAACACTCAAAGTCATGATGACTATGATGTTGACACAACTTGAATCTGTTGAACAAGCACATCCAAAATACATAAAAATTAACAATAAGGAGGTGTAAGCCATGAAATACCTATTGAATTTGCAATTCTTCGCTTCGAAGAAAGGGGTAGGATCCACGAGAAACGGTCGTGATTCCCATTCCAAACGTCTTGGTTCTAAAAAAGCTGACGGCGAATTCGCAACTGCTGGGTCCATCTTATACCGTCAACGAGGCACTAAAATTCATCCAGGCTCCAATGTGGGCCGTGGTGGAGATGACACACTCTTCGCATTAATCGATGGAGTGGTTAAATTTGAACGTTACGGAAAAGATAAAACTAAAGTTTCAGTCTATCCAAAAGCATAATCCCCGTTATCCACGGGGATTTTTTAAAAGGTGAACTATGTTTATAGATAAGGTCGAATTACAGATTAAAGCAGGAAAAGGCGGAGATGGATTAGTTGCTTATCGTCGTGAGAAATATGTTCCTTTAGGAGGACCCTATGGAGGCGATGGTGGTGATGGCGGAAACGTTGTTTTTGTGGTGAATACCCACAAAACAACATTATTGGATTTACGCTATCAAAAGCTCATCAAGTCTGAAGCTGGTGAAAATGGTAAGAATAAACTCATGCATGGGGCAAAAGGAAAAGATACCATTATTCAAGTCCCATTAGGAACCATTATTAAAGATAAAACCACAGGAAAACTTATTGCTGATCTTGTGGAAGAAGATGCCCAAGCAATTATTGCGAAAGGTGGACAAGGAGGACGTGGCAACGCTCGTTTTAAAACACCACGAAATCCTGCTCCCGATTTTGCGGAAAAAGGGGAATTAGGCGAAAGCAAGGAAGTTATTGTAGAGTTAAAGCTCTTAGCTGATGTGGGACTTTTAGGGTTTCCTTCGGTAGGGAAATCAACGTTTCTCTCAGTTATTTCTGCAGCACGCCCTGAGATTGCACCATATCCATTCACAACTATCACTCCAAAATTAGGGGTTGTGCAAGTTGGTGATGGGCGCTCATTTGTATGTGCTGATATGCCAGGACTCATTGAAGGAGCTTCGCTTGGTAAAGGATTAGGCCATCACTTCTTAAAGCATATTGAGCGAACTCGTGTACTTATCCATATCATTGATATGGGAGCGGAAGATGGACGTGATCCAATAGAAGACTATGAGATTATTAATCAAGAGATCAAAAACTATGTGGTCGATTTAAGTGATCGTCCACAAATTGTGGTTGCTAATAAGATGGATCTAGACGCTGCTCAAGAAAACTTAAGACGCTTTAAAAGCAAATATCCTAATATTGAAGTATTTGAAATGATTGCACCAATTCAAGAAGGATTAAATCCTATTCTTTATCGTGCTGCGGATATATTAGATGTTGAAAAGGCTAAACAACCAATGCTTGTCATTGAAGAGTTTGTATATGATTATGTTCCTGAACCAGATAAGTATTCAGTCTCTAAGATTGGTCCTAACTTATTTAGACTAGAAGGAGACGCACTTCTTGCGAAGTTTAGACAATCAAACTTTGAAACTGAAGAAGGAGCACGACGTTTTGCTTATCTTCTTAAACGTTGGGGTGTTGATAAAGCACTTAAGGCTGAAGGATGTGTGGATGGTGATATTGTCGCCATTGAAAATAATACCTTCGTATTTATTGATGAATGATGAGTATGGTATACTCCCGACTTTAACAGTTAATGATGAAACGAAGAGGCGAAACCCTGCATGATTAGTGGGTATTCTCCTCTTCGTTGTGTTTTTAGAATGTTGTATGTAAATACTAAGACGAAATCTTTTTAATCTTTTTATTGAGTTCTTTAGGTTGGTAGTATTTCTTGTCTAATCCTAAATTAAAGACACCATTGAGCGCAGTTAAGACTTGCGAACCATTATAAGTGGATTGATAATACATGTCTTGAA
>JAGXSD010000040.1 GCA_018333955.1 Erysipelotrichia bacterium | reverse complement strand
TTTGAAAAAACAATTCATGATGTTAACACACAACTTAACTCAACCAATAAGCTTGTGAATGCATTACTGACACTTTTCCTCATAGGATTAGTTGGAATTATCTTTGTTGCTTTGTATTGGTTGATAAACAGTAGAGGATTCTTACAATGAAAATTAATATTGGTATTGATGGTCCTGTTGCTTCAGGCAAAAGTACTATCGCAAAGAAAGTGGCTGAACGATTGGGTTATACTCACATTGATACAGGCGCGATGTATCGTTGTGTTGCACATTATGCCTTGTTAGCCAAAATTGACATCAAAAGTGAGTCTGAAGTATCAGCTTTACTGCCTCATCTTTTCATACAACTTCATCCAGATGGTTCCATTTTCTGCAATGATCAGGATGTGACATCCATCATTCGTAGTCATGAAATATCCAATGCCGCGTCCACAGTTGCGGCATTTTCATCGGTTAGAGCAAACCTTGTGATTCAGCAAAAACGTATGGCACAAGATAAAGGTTTTGTGATGGATGGTCGTGATATAAATACGGTTGTTTTGCCAGAGGCTGAATGTCAAATCTTCTTGACCGCATCCATTGAATCACGAGCACAACGACGTTTTCTCGATTTACAATCACGTGGTCAACACGTGGATTTAAACATTATTAAAAAAGACATTCAACAAAGAGATTTCAATGACATGAATCGTTTGGATAGTCCTTTGAAAATATCTAAGAATGCTCATGTGATTGATACATCCAACATGAGTATTGATGAGGTTGTTGACATGATTCTCAACCTAGCTAAGGAGGTTATGTATGATTGATGCTGTTGTTGCCATTGTTGGACAACCTAATGTAGGAAAGTCCACATTGTTTAACCGCTTGATTGGAGAGCGCTTATCCATTGTTTTAGATGAACCTGGTGTGACCCGTGATCGCTTGTATGGGACATGTGAATGGTTGTTAAAGAAATTTAGAGTGATTGACACTGGAGGGATTGTGTTAAAAGACCTTCCTTTTCAGAAAGAAATCATGATGCAAGTGGATATTGCACTTGATGAAGCAGACATCATTATTTATGTTGTGGATGCGATGATTGGACTTGATCAAACGGATCGTGTGATTGCGAAGAAACTCCATGCTTCCAATAAACCTATCATTTTAGCAGCAAATAAGATTGATGATGGCTCAAAACAAGACAGAATGTATGATTACTATGCTTTAGGATTTGATCGTGTCATCGCCACCTCATCCGCTCATGGGATTGGTGTAGGTGACCTGCTCGATACATGCATTGAATATCTTCCTCCTAAGAGAAAGAAATCCAATGATGATGCATTAAAATTCAGTATCATTGGTCGTCCAAATGTTGGAAAATCATCGTTGGTTAATGCGATTCTAAATCAAGAACGTGTTATTGTTTCTGAAATTGAGGGGACAACCCGTGATGCGATTGACACAGATTTCATTGTTAATGAGCAACCCTATACCATTATTGATACTGCTGGTATTCGTAAACGAGGTAAGATTTATGAAAAGATTGAGAAGTATGCTTTACTTCGATCAATGAGTGCCATAGAACGCAGTGATGTGGTGTTGTTTGTCTTAGATGCTTCCATTGAGATTACGGATTTGGATAAGCATGTGGCAGGTTATGCCCATGACATGAACAAACCCATCATTATTGTGCTCAATAAATGGGATGATGTTGATAAGGATGAACATACTTTTCATGTGATACAAGAGAAGGTAAGAGAAGAGTTCCTTTATCTTGCTTATGCCCCAATCATTACAGTGTCAGCTTTAACAAAACAACGTGTTCACCAAATTATTCCTTTGGTTAATCAAGTCTTTGAATCTGCTTCATTAAGAATCAGTACTTCGGTACTCAATGAAGTCATCATGGATGCGATTACCTTAACGCCACCACCAACCCATCAAGGAAAACGTTTGAAAGTAAACTACATGACACAAGTGGCGGTCAATCCACCAACCTTCTTATTGTTTGTGAATGATCCTGAACTGTTTCATTTCTCTTATAAACGTTACTTAGAAAACAAGATTAGAGAAGCCTTTGGTTTCATAGGAACACCTATCGTCATCAAAGCAAGAGGTAAAGAAGAATGAGTTGCATCGGAATCATTGGAGCAGGAAGCTGGGGATTAGCATTAGCTAATGTCTTGAGTGATAACCAACACAATGTGATTGTGTACACACGTGAAGCTTCTGATCGAGATACTATCCTAAATACGCACAACCATCCTCTGTTTTTTGGTGATCATGTAATTTTAAACAATACAATCAATGTCACTACTCAATTGGTTGATCTTGATCAATGTTCAACCATTGTATTAAGTGTACCTTCAGTAGCCATTGAAGATGTCTGTGTTCAAATCAACGACTTATTTACAACCCCAAAAGTCTTTGTGAATACCGCAAAAGGTTTTAATCCACGTAATTTTCAGTTGCTTTCAGAAACCATCACTCAAACACTATCTCAACACATTCTAAAAGACTTAGTGTCTTTGATAGGCCCATCCCATGCTGAAGAAGTGGTCGTAAGACTTCTTACCAGTGTGAATGTGGTAGGTGAAAATGATGATACTCTCATTGAAGTTCAACGCTTGTTCTCTAACCAATATTTCAGAGTGTATCGTAATCATGATGTCATAGGAGCACAACTGGGTGTTGCCACTAAAAACGTGATTGCCTTAGCCAGTGGAATGCTTTCAGGATTTGGTTTAGCTGATAATGCTAGGGCAGCCTTAATCACACGAGGATTAGCTGAGATGTCGCGTCTTGGATTAGCCATGGGTGGTCAACTTGAAACGTTTTTAGGATTATGTGGAGTAGGGGATTTGGTTGTTACCGCAACGTCGACTCACTCTCGTAATTTTCAAGCAGGATATCGAATTGGTAAGGATAATGAAGCAGCAATGTTTCTAGCTACCAACCAAAAAACGGTTGAAGGTGTTTACGCTTTAGCTGGAGTATTACACTATGCTAAAGAAAAGAACGTAGAAATGCCCATATGTGAAGCCGTTAATCGTATCGTTCATCATCAAGAAAAAGTCTCTGATATGATTCAATCCTTAACAGAACGAGATTTAAAACGAGAATTCGAATTAACACCGTCTTAAGACAACCCTATAAAAACAACTGTATCGTGTTGCATGGGGGGGATAATTTGTGTATGATAGTAGAGTAGATGGAGGTACACTATGTCAGAATCTATGAATAAAAAGGTGCTTGCTGATTTAGTTTCAGAAAAATTGTCAATCACAAAAAAACAATCCACTGAAATCATTGATGTGGTACTTGAAGAAATTGCTGTGGCTTTAAAAGAAGGTAAAAAAGTCGACTTAGCTGGCTTTGGAAGTTTCAGTGTAAAAGAGCGTTCAGCACGTACAGGATTTAATCCACTTACAAAGGAATCTATCCAAATTGAGGCTTCTCGTGGTGTAGGTTTCAAACCTGCTAAAGCTTTAAAAGATCTTGTTAAATAATAAGAAGCAAACTTGCTTCTTATTTTTTATT
>JAGXSD010000039.1 GCA_018333955.1 Erysipelotrichia bacterium | reverse complement strand
TCGTACAAAGTGCAGAATTCATCAAACGTCATAAGGGTCAGTTATAAAATCGTCATTAAATTATTGACAGACAAATAAAAAAGTTATACACTTTAAATAGTTCGAACGACCGACCGAAACTTAGAGGTGGTGATATGTTGCTTACAGAAGCAGATCAGCAAAGTCAACCGGAAAAAATACTAATAGCTGCTTTTGAGGTTATATCCTCCAAAGGTTATGCGAATGTTTCAACAAGAGATATTGCAGACAAAGCAGGTGTTGTGTTAAGTCAGCTGAATTATTATTTCAAAAACAAAGAGGGACTGTTCAAAGAAGTTGTGCGAATGATGGTTGATAAATATCTGCACGAGATTGAAGAAACCCTAAAGAAAGAGGAATCACCAAAGGAAAAGGCAAGATCATTAATAAAATACTTTACAGAAATGTTAAAGTACAATCCGGAGCTCTTTAGGCTACTCTATGACTTTACAGGTCTGGCTCTGTGGTCCCCGATTTTTAGCAACTTGCTAAGTGACTTATTCAAAGAATTATCAGATATGATAGAAAAGTATATTGTTAACAACTTTCAGATGAAAGAATTAAAAGGATACTCTACAAAATCCTTATCACGCTTAATTCTAGGATCGATGTTCGGTACGGGTATTCAGGTATTACTTGATTATGATGAAGATTTGCCAGAAGCATTAAACGCTATACAAATACTATTTGAATAAATAAATATTTTATGAAAGTGAGGAAAATGTAAATGTCAGGAATAATCGAAAAATCTATTAATTTGGGGCTTGGGGTATTTTCGTACTCAAGGGAGAAAATTGAAGAAGCTGTTAATGAACTTGTGAACAAAGGTGAAGTATCTCGTAAGGACGCTAAAGATTTAGTGAATGACCTTGTCAAAAAAGGAGAAGAGCAACGCGATGATTTCAAGAAAATGATTAGGGATGAAATCCTAGAGTTATTAGACTATAAAGATATCGCTCGCAAAGAAGATCTAATGAAAAAAGATGATGTGAGAAAAATTATTAGGGAAGAGCTAATTGATATCTTGAAAGAGAAGGAAATAGCTACCAAGACAGATATAAGCGAGTTGAAAAAGTAATTAACTAAGAATACCAGTTAAAAGGCAGAATGATGGCAGATTATTTAATGTCATTGCTGCTCCAACTGGTCATTCTATTTTATGAAAGGTGATTGAATGGGAACAACTATTATAACAGACTCAAATTGCGATTTACCTGTTGAGTATATTTCGCAAAACAATATCCACATAATTCCTTTTACTTATCAATTAAATGGAATCACCTACACAGATGATTTTGGAAATTCTCTGAGTCATAAAGATTTTTATAATGCACTTCGAAATGGAAGCATGCCAACGACTGCGCAAATTACGCCATATATTTTTGAGAAAGAGTTTGAAAAATTCATATCAAAAGGGGAATCAGTTATCTATATAGGTTTCTCATCAGCTTTAAGTGAAACGTTTAATTGTTCTGTTCTAGCTAGAAACGAAATAGTGGAGGCGCACCCAGAAGCAGATTTAACAGTTATTGATTCGAAAAGTGCTTCTATTGGTCAGGGCTTATTGGTGTATTATGCGTGCGAGATGTTAAGGCAAGGAAAATCTAAACAAGAAATAGTAGATTGGATCGAGTCTAACAAACTTAAGGTAAATCACTGGTTTACTATAGATAGTTTGGAACATTTAAAGAGAGGGGGGCGAATATCAGCCACCAGTGCAGCTATTGGGGATTTGCTTGTTGTAAAACCAGTTTTGATTGTCTCTAATGATGGAAGTCTTAGCGCTGTAAAAAGAATTAGAGGAAGAAAAAAATCGATCAAGACTTTATTTGAAGAATTTAAAGCTCGTGCTATAAAACCAGAAGAACAGATGATATACATCGCTCATGGTGATTGTTTAGAAGATGCAGAGTATCTAAAATCTCTGATTTTAAGTGAGATAACGCCCAAAGACATAGTAATAAATATCTTGGGGCCAATTATTGGGACTCATACAGGACCAGGCTTGGTAGGTGTATTTTTCTTAGGGAAAGAAAGATAGTTATATTGTTTACTTACACTAGGATAAAAAAGATATTAGTGTATTAACACTTAAGCAGATGTAGATGACGGGTTATCTTTTCAATCTATATCTGCTATTTTTTAACAAAAAATGAAGTTAGACTGAGTGGTGATAAATAGTGGCATTCGATAGACACAAAAAAATTAAGAGATCTAGACAAATTGTCAAGGTTTTTGCAAATCATGGCTTTGGTACCTTAATGGATAGGTTAGGAATCCTTAAATTTCTTAATATAGATAAGCAATCCAGAGAATATTCAGATGGCGAAATCTCAAAATTATCGATTGGGGCGAGATTGAGATTATCTTTCGAAGAATTGGGACCAACGTTTATAAAATTAGGTCAAATCATGAGTACTAGACCAGATTTGCTGCCGCATGACATTATTCACGAACTGGAAAAACTTCAGGATGCAGTAGCGCCATTTCCTATGACTGAAGTACGGGAAGTAATAGAATTTGAGCTGGGAGATAAACTAGAAAATATATTTAAAGAGTTCAAAGAGGAGCCCATAGCTGCAGCATCTATTGGCCAAGTTCACAGAGCAATATTACTATCTGGTAAAGATGTGGTTGTAAAAGTTCAGAGACCTAATATCGAAAAAAATATTGAACTTGATTTGGGTCTACTTAAAGACTTGGCAAAATTTGTTGATAATCGAACCAGACTAGGTAAACTTTATAGCTTTAGCAAAATGGCTGAAGAATTTGAGACCACTTTAACGAATGAGTTGAACTTTAGATTAGAAGGGGAAAATGCAGAAACTTTTAAAGTGAATTTCATGGACGATGATAATGTAATTGTTCCAAATATTAGTTGGATTCATACAACTAATCGTGTTTTAACAATGGAAGAGATCAAAGGGATATCGTTAAAGAATTTTGAAGCATTAGAGCAAGCGGGATTTGATAAAACAGTAATTGCGAGAAATTTAGCTACATCTATTTTATACCAGATATTAAGAGATGGTTTCTTCCATGGAGATCCCCACCCGGGGAATATAATGGTGCTTGAAAATAATACAATCGCATTTTTAGATTTAGGCATGATTGGGCAATTGAACCCTCATATGAAAAACCAATTTCTGAAAATGCTGATGGGAATAACGCTGAAAGATAGTAAACTAATCGTTCAAGCAATCGTTGAACTAGATGCAATGTCAGAAAGAATCAATATGAAAAAGCTGGAAAAAGACATTGATCGATTGCGAGATCAAGTTCTGTCAGTTCCATTGAGTCAAATTAAAATCGGTGAAGTTTTTAATGAAGTTTTTGACCTAGCATTTTCATATAATATTATGATTCCAGGAGAATTCACCATGCTTGCCAAATCCCTCATCACTTTGGAAGGTTTGGTAGAAAAATTAGATCCAGATCTTAACGTCTTGGAAATTGCTGAACCTATTGCTGGGAAGTTGGTTTTTACTTTGATTTCCCCTGAGAAAATTGGTAAGGAAATCCTGGGCGGCGTTATGGATTTCGGTAATCTTATTCGAAAGTTTCCGACTGTCTTGTTGAGCTTTTTTGATAAATTGGAACATGATGATTTTATAATGCAATTTAAGCTGAAAGATGCAGATCGATATGTACAAAAGCTTGATAGGGCATTTAGCAGGATATCAATAAGCATAGTCCTTCTATCTTTAAGTATAGTAATTGCTGGAATAATCGTTGGATTAGGTTTAGCTGATATAGAAGGGACTGAAATTATAACAGTCATTATTACTACACTCAGAGGAAGCCTTGTCCTAGCAGGAATCTTAATTGTGGCACTGATTATTTCAATTTTCAGATCAAAACGTCTATAACCTGTACATTGAAAATATTTATCTTTGAAAGCGAGACATTAACATGGGAGTTGATTTTATACTTAATTTTGCGCTTTACTCATTCATTGGATGGATGATGGAAACTATATTTGCTAGCACATTACAAAGGAAATTTATTAACAGAGGATTTTTAAGAGGACCATTCACTCCGATATATGGGTTTGGTGCTATTCTAATCGTGATTTCCTTAAACTGGATTTTTATTCCTACGCAAAATACATCAGTGCTACTGATTAGTAAATTGATTTTGTCAACATTATTAGTGACAGTGTTGGAATTCATAACTGGATTTGTGCTAGAAAAAATTTTCCATACCAAATGGTGGGATTACAGTGAAAATTTTCTAAATCTTAAGGGATACATTTGTTTGAAGTATTCTCTGCTATGGGGAATGTTGGCATTTTTACTAATTCGAATAGTTCACCCAGTAATCGCGGAATACATTTATCTAATTCCTGAATCAACCAAGAGGTACGTTGCAGTATTTTTTGTTATATATTTTATTCTTGATACCACAATATCGGTAATAAGCGCATTGGATTTAAGGAAGACAATTATTCATTACTCGGATTTATCATTGGATATATATAAAGAGAAAATTATCAAATACAAAAGAATATTTTTTGCATTTCCCCGGTTATTACTCTTAAATGCTAATGTTTTAAATCGCGATGTGAGGAGCATTTTAAATGATAGAATTGATAAAATCAAAGATGAAATTAAAAACAGATTTAGCGATTGAGAAAGAATATAAAGATTGTGTTAATGATCTGATTAATCATGAAATGGTAAGAAAAATGCATAACTTTGTGCAGCATGGAGATATAAGCTGTCTTGATCATAGCTTTAATGTGTCGTATATAAGCTATAGGGTATGCAAAAAATTGGGGTTTGATTATAGCTCTGCAGCCAGAGGTGGCCTACTCCATGATTTTTTCTTATATGACTGGCATGTTGATAAACCGTATAAAGGGCTCCATGGATTTATCCATCCAAATATTGCTTTGCAAAATGCTAACGAACATTTTTTCTTGAACAATATAGAGCGGGACATAATAAAAAAGCATATGTGGCCAATGACAATTAGACCGCCAAGGTACAAAGAATCTTTTGTTGTCTTAATGGTAGATAAATACTGTGCATCAATGGAGATAGTTAAAATTAAGAGCAAAAGTAATGTTAATCAGTATCAAGAAATGTCTACAACCCTAAAGGATGAGAAAATATAAGAATATATAATACGCTCAGTTAATTTATATAATCTAAATAATTGATTAACATCGAGATGCTGGTGATTGATATGTTTCCGAGAACGTAGGATTCAAAATCCGGCTCAAGACATCAAAGCCATCAACTCCGGCCAATTACATTATGGAATGGCATCAATATCAACTTCTCAATCTAAAAGCTTGGACATGTTCCCACTTACGTAAGCTTGAAAATCGGCCATTTGACATCAGTTGGCCAAACTCTTGACACTCCATTACATGGAAAACATCCAAATCGAGCACTCCACCTAAAATAGTGGACGTATTTCCTTGTACGAGCAAAAGCACAAAAGTGTTGTCGACGTGTTTCCTTTTACGAGAAAATTCGAAAATACACTTAAGACATTCAAACGGGCGCTTTTAGCCATGTCGAGGCAATCTGCTTTCTTAGCAAAACAATATAATCAACATTGCGTAAAACAGGATTTGCTTTAAGTTACTTTCATTTGTTTCACATAGAAAGAGATAATAATGCAGGTGGTATAATCATGAAAATAGTAATTAAGGAAATGAAAACAGACGATGAGATACTCGGTAAAGCATATGTTCATTGGAAATCATGGCAAGAAGCATATAAAGGAATTGTTCATCAAGAATATCTTGATAAATTAACTTTAGATAAATGCATTGAGATAGCATATAAAATTTCTAATAACACTTTAATAGCAAAACTAGGAGATAATATAATTGGTTTTTCGACATATGGTAAATGCAGAGACTTAGAATCATCTCATATCGGAGAAGTAATGGCTATTTATGTTTTAAGTGAATACTATTCACGTGGTGTTGGATTTCAGCTTATGTCAGAGTCACTCAAGAAGCTGAATGATTACAATAAAATAATAGTTTGGGTACTAAAGGATAATGAGCGAGCTATTCATTTTTATGAAAAATTCGGTTTCAAATTTGATGGTAAAGAAAAGACACTTAAACTTGTTACAGATATAGTGGAAAGAAGAATGATATTGGATTTATAACACCTAATCTATCGAAGTCTTGGTATGTTGTGTTGTTAACTCTGTGCGTGTGGAGTCGATTGTTCTGATGACAAAGACTTAGTATTAAACACAATTATCAAGAAAACACTGATGCAAAGGATTATTAGAAATGAGCAAGAAAAGAAAAGAAACCTTTAATTGGAAACCACCGGAAAACTATAAAGATTTTTTCTATGCTTCGTCAGATGAAGCGTTTAAAGCAGAGCATCCCATTGGTTACGTGTTTTTGGTTATCCTCGGCTTAGTTGTTTTGTTTTTGCCTGCAATTCTTTTTGTCATTGTAGTTGGAATTACCTATGAATCGGTAAACCATTGGGTAATTCTCGGTCTCACAGGAGGCTTTGTATTCGGTATCGGTTTGTTTAACTATGTTGCAATTATAATTAAGCAGTACTTGGGGCATTGGGTGAGCATTGTTTCATTCCTAATTGGCGGAGCGCTAATGTTTGTCAGTTGGCTTTTATGCCGTTGATCAGTTTGTGCGCTAGGCTAATGGGATATTCTCAATAGCGGTTGCAATTTGATCCTGTTTACTATAGACATTCACGACGTTACCTAAATTCACTGTAAGGCGGTCACGTTGCCAAGAAGAAAAGACTACAGGGTTTAAGGGATTTATCAATGGATGCAATAGTTTAAAAAAAACATAATGAGTTCGAATCAACTCTGAGTATTGAAAGTAGTGCTGATGACATGTTAATTATACGTCCCAATGAATATTTAACTCTAATTGCAGCTGATGCAAATGAAATGC
>JAGXSD010000038.1 GCA_018333955.1 Erysipelotrichia bacterium | reverse complement strand
TCAAATTCCACACTGGAAATCATCACCCCATCCCATTCATATGCGATTTGCTTAATGCGATTGTAGTGAGTGGTGGCCACTAAGGTGCATTGTTTTTGATGAAAGGCATCCAATATTGCGACCGCTAAACTTTCTCCTTCATCAGGATCGGTGCCACTACCCAACTCATCAAGTAAGACTAAAGATGATGGGGTCACTTGATTTAAGATGGTCGCAATGTGAGAGATATGAGAGGAAAACGTGGATAAAGAGCTTTGAATGGATTGCTCATCTCCAATGTCCGCAAAGACCGCATCATAAAATGGAAGTTGTGCTGATCGTACCAAAAGTGGTAATCCACAATAGGCCATGAGGGTGAATAAACCAATGATTTTTAAGGAGACCGTCTTCCCTCCTGTATTAGGTCCACTGATGATGCAAATACGGGTATGCTCATCCAAAGTGTAAGTGTTGGCTACAACCTTTAAGGGATCAATGAGAGGATGACGAGCCGCTTCTAAATGAAGGATATTGCCACCCAGTGTTGGAATATGGGCATCTTTTTCTAAACCATAACGTGCCTTTGCAAACCACTCATCCAACATCATAAGCGATTCATGAGAGGCCATAAGCGTGAGCGCATGATCCCCGACCAAAGCAGAACACTCCCATGCGATCTTCTCAATTTCATTTTCTATGAGTGAAGTAATGGTTTGTTTTTGATTGTTAAGTTGCATAAGAAAAGCAGGTTCAACATACGCGGTTTGTCCAGATGCAGATTCACCCACCACTAAACCATTGAAGGTATTCTTTTCTGAAATCTTTGCCATCAAGACATAACGATCTTGTCTTTGGGTCACCACTTGTTCACTGAGTTTTGAGGCGTTGACTCGCATGAAATCTTGTGTTTGTTTAAGGATGGATGCTTCCACATCTCTGTATTGTTTACGCAATGATTTTAAGGTTGGACTCGCAGAATCCAACACTTCACCACTGGGAGAAAAACACTCATCCAAGCGTTTCACTAATGGTAGATGAATGTTCATGCCATCTATCGCATCCAACACCCGTTCCCCTTTTAAGGTTTTCATGTTTTGTTTCTTGAGGGTTAAGACACGATGATTGACTTTATTAAGGGCAACTAAATCAAGAATGTCACAAAGACCTCCTTTAGAGGCTTTGATGAGCGTAGTTGAAGTATTCACTAATCCTTTAAGATAATGATCTCCCCCTGATAAGATGTATTCCATCGCATCATGAGTGTTGGCTAATCGTTGTGTGATTTCCAGTTTCTTAAAGGAAGGGATTGTGTTTTGAATGCTCACTTGATTATCTTCAAAGTGTGCATACAAGGACACGTTGTGAAGTATGGTTTGTAATTCTAAAGCATCATTCATACGTTATTCACTTCTTTCTAAAAATTGATCAATAATCTCTTCATCAAAACCGAGTTCAAGAAGCCATTGTTTGACAAAAGCACGTTCATCGTCACTCACTTGCTCAGGATTGGTGAGTAGTGTAACTAAGATTTTACTGTACTCAAAGGTGTCACTTACAGTATCTTCTTCAAATAATGAAAATGTAGTGCTTTGAATTGGAGCTAACCATGATTCATTAACAATAGTGGTACCTGAAGGAATCCATGGAAGTAAGAGGATTAATGAAATCACAAACAACCAAATCCAGGTTCCAATCAAAGAGAACACTGCACCAAAAAAAGCGTTGATGGGTTTGAAGATAGGTATTTTGGAAATGGCTTTGACTAATGGAGTTAGAAGCATCATTAAAAGTGAACCAATCGCAAACAGAATAAAGAACCACACAATTTGATTTGAAGTACCACTGATGGTCTCTAGGATTGCGGAGTTGATGCTCGCATCTTGAATGTTCACAATCATCCATTGTGATGAGACTAAAGGAAGTAGTGCTGAAGCAAAAAGTAACGCAAGACCAAGCGACAACAACTCAAACAACATGAGCAGTAATCCCTTTGATAAACCTAAGCGTAAGCGAATGAGCACAAATAAGGCAATGAGCACATTCATAATCCAAGGGTTTTCAAGTAGTGTTTCTATCATAAAGTCATGTCTCCTCAACTCGGCTTGTATGCTACAATAGTATCATGAAACCAATCCTTTCGACCACTCTTGATTCATCAAGCCTAAACAGATTGATTAAAGACCTCAAATCACATTCAATCCCCTTTAATCATCCTTACATGACCCATGCTTTTAAAGTTGAGGACACCCTCATCCACGTCTATTCTTCAAAGAAAGTGGTCTTTACAGGTTCACTGGCTCAAGAAGTGAAAGATCGATACGAACCAAAACCTTCGTTTACTCCCCATGCGGGAAGTGATGAAGTTGGAACCGGAGATTATTTTGGACCTGTGGTGGTGTGTGCATGTACCTTAAATCATGAGCATTTACCTCTTTTAGAACCTTATACCATCATGGATTCTAAGGTCTTGGATGATCATGATATGATTCGCATTTATCACGCTTTGAAAGAGGTCATTCCCCATTCTTTAATGATTGTCTCACCTACCAAATACAATCAGATTCATCAAACCCATAACATGAATGCGATTAAAGCTAAACTGCATTATGAAGCGTATTTGAGCTTAGCGAAGAAAACAACTTTACCTTCATTGTGTGTCATAGATCAATTCACACCTGAAGCATCTTTTTATCGCTATCTCAATTTAAAACCACACAAGGATTTACCGCTTCACTTTGAAACCAAAGCTGAATCAAAATATTTGGCTGTGGCTTTAGCGAGTGTGTTTGCAAGAGCGGTGTTTGTCTTAACCCTTCAACAAATTCAAGATCATTATCAAATCTTACTGCCTAAAGGAGCTGGATCTGGTGTGGATCAAGCTGCACGTCATTTCATTGAAGTTCATGGAGAAACTGCTTTAAAGCATGTTGCAAAACTTCATTTTAAAAATACAACCCGTGTGTTAAACAAGGAGGAAACATGTCAATGAGTCTTGTACCATTAGCCATTGGAGGATTAGTGGTCTTAGTGATGGTATTTGTGATTATCGCATCAATCAAATAAAGCGACCGAAAGGTCGCTTTAACGTTGTACATTAAGATGAATACTGACTTGATGATCTAATTGAATGCAAGTGACTCCTGCCGCCTTTAGCATTCTCTTTGAGGCAAGCACCGCAGAGGTGTCCGCATACTTATCACTTTCATAAATCAGTGTTTTAATACCCGATTGAATGATGGCTTTTGCACATTCATTGCATGGAAATAAGGACACATATATACTGCATCCTTGCAGTGAAGTGGTCGCATTGAGAATCGCATTGAGCTCTGCATGCACCACATACGCATATTTGCTTTGATCATACTCATCATGTTTTTCCCATGGAAAATCATCATCATTGATACCGGTAGGAAAACCATTGTAACCTAATCCAACGACTTTCTTACTAGGTGTAACAATGCAAGCTCCCACTTGTGTGCTTGGATCTTTGGATCGCATAGCACTTAGATGAGCCATTCCCATGAAGTAATCATCCCATGATATCACGTTACTGCGTTTCATATTATCCTCCATAAAAGCGCAAAAGCGCTTGTGCTAATGAGCGAACATACCACTGAATGGGTTCAAAAGGAATGGATGATAAGGTGTTGATGACACGTTGATCGGTGGTGATGTAAATCGGAGTTGTGTCTGTGCCTTGCAGGGCAAGAAAGCCTAAGGCAAAGAAAAGAAACAACAGTGCCAATTGGGCATTTTGACGAAGCCCTAACCATGTTTTTTTGATTGAAATGGATAAACCAACCAAGACCCCTGCCACAAATCCCCCTAAGTGACCTAAGAATGAAACACCTGGTAATAAAGAGATAAAGACATTGATGAGTAGAATATTAATGAAATTCATGCGTACGGCAGGATTGCGGATGCTGCCACTTTCAAAGGCTAATACCACCACCAATCCTAACAAGCCAAACAAACCAGCACTGGCCCCCACTAGAAGGATATTACCTTGAGCTACAAACACAAAGAGTGAACCACTGATAACACTCAACACAAAAGTTAAAAGCATTTTTAAACTGCCCACTTCTTTTTCAACCAGTCGTCCAAGATTAAGCAGAGCAAATCCATTCATGAGTAAGTGCGTGGCACTGATATGAACAAATCC
>JAGXSD010000037.1 GCA_018333955.1 Erysipelotrichia bacterium | reverse complement strand
TGTGCAGAAAATCGCTTACCTTCAACCCCAACATAACACGCAATGGAAGATTCTAAGTAGTGAATAGCTTGAGCAATTTCATTAGCCAAACGATGGTTTGGACTAAAGATGATGGTAATCACTCGCGGAAGTTCGAACATGCTAATGGTGATGCATTGATGAATAAGATCATTGACGTCCACATCATTTTCAGAAAGATCATAATAAAACCAATCAACTTGGTCTAAGTGTCGCTTTTCGACATCTTTTTTAATGATGTCATAAAGATCTGATTTGGTTGGAGCAATGACGAGCGTTTTCATACTATCTCATTATAGCAAATCCCCCTTCACTTGATAATAGAAGATTGAACCAAGGAAGCAGAATGAGTTTAAGATCCCCTACTTTTTCTAATTCTAGCCGATTTAATTGAAATTTAAACAATGTTTGAAGCGTTTCATTGTGAGGATGTCCATACATGGATTGTTGTGCTGATATGATGACTAGTTTTGGTTGGATATGGGCAAGAAAGTCAGGATGAGAACTGGTTCTTGATCCATGATGCCCTACTAGTAATACATCAGTAGTTAAGTCATGATACATGTTAATCAAACTCTTTTCTTGTTCATGGTAGGCATCACCTGTAATGAGTACTTTGAGTTTACCTATTTGTATGAGATAAATTGCACTGTCTTCATTGGCAGTATCGTAGGTTTTTTCTAGTAGTGATTGAATGCAAATGTGAGATTGACAATACGATGTTTTATGTGGATATACATCTTTGATGAAATGTGCCTTTTGCAAGGATTCTACCCCTCCAGAATGATCTTGATCATCATGGGTTATGAAGAGTTGCGACAGTGTATGAACACCATGATGATTGAAATAGTGCTTAAGATAATTGGAATGGGATGAAGTTCCTGTATCAATAAGATATGCACCTTTATTTTGAAACAGCGTCGCATGGCCTTGGCCTACATTGATAAAGTGAACTTGAGGAAGAAATGAGAGAGGACGTAACAAGAGGATGAGTGCTAACATAGAAGTCATTAGACGAGTCATTCTAGTTTGGTTGAAGATTCCAATGATAAAGAGAATAAGAAAAAAGGTTGAAGATTGGATTCCTCCATACACACGTGTGGATGCATTCAACATCTCTAGTCCTCTAGAAAATGGATGTTTCAATCCAGATAAAATTGGAATGTGTGTAACAAGGGAAATCCACCACATGATTTTCCCTAATAAGCCATAGATAAACAACATCAAAAGTGACCATGATCCCAACACCCACATCTGAAGGGCAACCATGAGTATTCCTTGTCTCAAACGATTCAATCTCATGGTTTGAGCTAACATGATGATCAGTGGAAATAAAAATGAAAGTGAAATGATGCTTGTGGGAAAGATAAGCAAGACGATGATTAAAGACCCATATCTTGAGTATGTGGTATCTAAATGAAGTAAGCGACCTGTGGAAATCATCAATAAACGAAGTGTTCTTGGATCAAAACTAAGGAATGCAAATAACACAGTCACGCCATGGATGCAAAGATTAACTTGACTTCTTTTCATTTTAAGATTAAGAAAAGATGTGAGTATACTTAAGAAAGACATCATCCACAATCCACTATGATTCATCATCCAAAAGAGATCTGAGTCTTTCTCAAACAAGGATGCATTAAAAAAGGATTGAGTCTTTTCAAACAATGACGTTTGCTGATTTGTGCTGTTTTCAAAGGTCACAACACCTTTGATGTTGTTGGAAAGTTGATAGCGTGTGAGCGGGTCAATCACCAAACGATTTAATTTTTTGGTTGGTTTAAAACTAAAATCAGCACAGAAAGAATGCTTTTCCTTATTCAAGGGTTGAAAGGTGGTGAAGTGTTGATTGGCATAGTGAAGTAAGCCACCTGTCTCATAATGTTGAACTATTTTAACACATGCATGATGATTTAAAGGATAATTGAAAGCATGAGCAAATTGAATATAAGCGAACAAACACACACTAAAAAATATTATTTTGAGATGTGAATGTTTTGTTTTCATAACCCAAAGCAAACACAACAAAACTAATCCTATGGTTTGAACACCATTGAATGCTGCAACAATGATGACTAAACCTAACAAATAACCATTCATCAAAGACATATGTGATCTTTAATCTTTGAAAAAGTAGCTTCTTTAATCCCTTTAATATTCATGATGTCTTCAATTTTTCGAAATAAACCTACCTGCATGCGATAATCAAGTATGCGTTGAGCACTCACTTGACCAATCCCTGTAAGTGTCATGAGTTCTTCATGAGTAGCATGATTAAGCGAAATACATGGTACTTCTTTAATGTGTGGAATAATAATTCGATCTAAGTGACGGAAAATCTGAGTTGGATGTATTTTATCAACATCTGCATTATCATCAAGGTGAATGAGGGGTAGGATATCTTCAAAAGTTGAAAAATTAGCTACCTCTAGCCATTCTTCTTTGAGTACAGCACCACTGACATGCACTCTCATGGTTTCAGACTGCTTCAATTCTAAGATGTGCAGTGGTTGACATCCAATCAAAAAAAGCATTAAAAAAACAGGATAGATTTTCATAATTCCTCCTGTTTTATTATTTGTGTTAAATGACAACTATCCTATTCAATCGAAAGGACTTTCACTTCATAGGGATCATCCACGTTGACACTGACAACATCCCCTTCCTTACGATCAAGTAAGGCTTGTGCTAAAGGACTCACATTGGATAGTTTTCCATTGATTGGATCGGCTTCCACAGAACCTACAATGGTAAAACGTTCCACTTCACCATCCACAACTTTGTTTTTTGAGCGAGTGATTTCACACATGGTGAAGGTTGATCCAATACGAATCACTTTAGACGATTTCTTATCATCAATGATTTCAATGTTGTTAAGCATGGATTCAACTTCACGAATTCGTGCTTCAATACGAGCTTGACGATCACGTGCAGCATCATAATCCGCATTCTCACTCAAGTCACCTTGAGCACGAGCGGCTTGAAGTTCTTCAATCACTTCTTTACGAGTGACATGGACGAGTGTTTCATATTCTTTAAGGAGGTCTTCATACCCTTGTTGGGT
>JAGXSD010000036.1 GCA_018333955.1 Erysipelotrichia bacterium | reverse complement strand
GTAGTTTTCTTTCCATTACGAAAACCTTGTTGTGCGTAGTAGATAGGATCTTTCGCTCGTTTATCATAGTATAGTTTCATACTGAAAGTATACCATAACATACTATAACATACAACACATACAACACAATTATTTTAGTGCTTGACACAAAAAAAGCAGCATTCACGCTACTCATTAGATTTTATCTTGTTTTCAACTGTCAAAGTCCCGGATGTGTGGATGGTGATATTGTCGCCATTGAAAATAATACCTTCGTATTTATTGATGAATGATGAGTATGGTATACTAATTAAAAAGGTGGCTCTATGATTGCTTTTTTAAGAGGAACTGTATTTCGTATTGGTGTTGATTATGTGTTAATAGATGTTAATGGAGTTGGGTACAAGGTTAACTTTAATAAAGTTGACCAAGTTAGTTTAAAGTCTCAACTCTTTTTGTATACCATTCAAATCATTAAAGAAGATTCCCATACTTTATATGGTTTCTTAACTCAAGAGGAATTGAGTTTCTTTGAACAACTCATTAATGTTAAAGGCATAGGACCTCGATTAGGACTTAATATGCTGAGTGCTTCCTCTCTAGAACGAATAAGTAAAGCTATCTTTGATCAAGATGTAACTTATTTGAAATCACTTCCAGGCATTGGCGCAAAAACTGCAGCCCAAATCGTTTTAGATTTAAAAGGAAAACTTGTTAATAGTGATGAAACTTCCGCAAATGTAGGACCATTTCATGACACCATTGAAGCTATGAAAGCTTTAGGATATAAACCAAGTGAACTCACAGGCTTAGTGAATGAACTCAAAAGTGTTGAATCAGAGGATGAGTCTACACGACTCAAACATGCGCTTGCATGGATTAGAAGTAAGAAAGGTGGATTTTAATGGATCGAATCGTATCGGCTGAAGAAATGTATATTGATGAAGATGCTACATTAAGACCCCAATCTTTAAGTGAGTACGTGGGTCAAAATGAGATAAAAAGTAATCTTTCCATCTTTATTCAAGCTGCTAAATCACGTAATGAAGCCTTAGATCATATGCTCTTATATGGTCCTCCAGGATTAGGTAAAACCACATTAGCTCATATAGTAGCTCATGAAATGCATGGTCAAATCCGTGTCACATCAGGACCAAGTATCGAAAAAGGTGGCGATCTTGCGGCTATACTAAGTTCACTTCAACCTGGAGATGTTCTTTTTATTGATGAAATTCATCGATTATCAAAAGCTGTAGAAGAAGTGTTATATCCTGCAATGGAAGATTTTGTGATTGATGTTGTGATTGGTAAAGATAGTGCAGTGAGATCCATTCGTCTTGATTTACCACCATTTACACTTGTTGGGGCTACCACACGGGCAGGGGATTTAACAGCACCCTTAAGAGATCGCTTTGGTATTGTAAATAAATTAAACTATTATTCTATTGAAGAGTTAACAACCATTATTTTTAGAACTTCAAAAGTGATGGATACTCCTATCGACATGGAGGCAGCACTTGAGATTGCGAAAAGAAGTCGTGGAACTCCTCGTGTTGCGAATCGTTTATTTCGACGAATTCGTGATTTTGCGCAAGTCTTGAACAATAACATCATTAATCTTGAAGTGGCACAAAATGCATTAAACAAACTTAAAGTGGATGAACTGGGGTTAGATGATGTTGACATTCGCTATCTTAAAGGCATTATCGAACGCTTTAAAGGTGGACCTGTAGGACTTGAAGCACTCGCATCCGCAATCTCGGAAGAAACCATGACACTAGAAGATGTTTATGAACCCTATTTGATTCAAATTGGCTTTATCAATCGTACTCCTCGAGGGCGTGTAGCGACTGAAAAAGCCTATGATCACTTAAAAATTGCAAGATTAGGGACATTATTTGAAAAAATGTAGTTTTTCTATTGAATTTTTTGTTCAGTTGAGTAAAATATTCATGAGGTGTTATGATGATTTATGCAACTGAAGATACGTTTGATTCATTAATTCAACACCCACTCGTGTGTGTTGATTTTTTTGCGGATTGGTGTGGACCATGTCATATGTTAAAACCGGTTCTCAATCGACTTGAGCAATCATTTGATGATGTTTTATTCATTCAAGTGGATACTGAAGTTCATACCACAGTGGTGGAATCAATGAATATTTCTACGTTACCGACACTTGTATTCTTTAAAGAAGGATATGAAGTAGATCGAATCCTTGGTTATGTAAATGATGATGACATCTCACATCGCATATTAGCGATCAAGGAGAAAAAACATGTTTAATTTTGGTTCTAGACAACGTATTAGTGCATCACAAGCCTATGAAAATCTAAAGACAAATAAAGATATCATTGTCTTAGACGTTCGCACTAAACAAGAATTTAAAGGCGATGGTCATATTAAAAATGCCATCAATATTTCCGTCGATTTGCTTCAACACAATGTCCTAAATACACTCAAAGATAAAGATGCAACCATCTATGTGGTGTGTTATTCAGGATCACGCTCAGCGATGGCGGTAAGTATCTTAAAGAATTTAGGATACACTAATGTCTATGATTTAGGTGGAATGGCTGGTTGGCCTTATGAAGTGGTTTATGCGTAAGTTTTTATGGATGGGAATATTGGCTATATTTCTTCAAGCATGTGCTCCATCAACGGTTATTATGAAAATGACTCATCAACAAGCCATTGATGCCATGACTCAGGATGCTTCGATTGTTTTAGTGGATGTGCGTACCCCTCAAGAATATGCATCTGGATATGTTGAGGGAGCTATAAATATTCCACTTGATACAATCGAAGACAATTTTGAAAACATCATTGCCAGTAAAGACACTCGATTATTCATTATTTGCCGTAGTGGTAATCGCTCTGCTGAGGCAGCACAAATTCTTAAGAAGTTAGGATACACGAATATCACAGATATTGGTGGCGTGATAAACTGGCCACAACCATTGGTTCAACCCTAATGAATAACCCCATGAGGTCAATCTCATGGGGTTATTTTATTGTCTTTGAGACAAATGCATTGACATCATCTTGAATTCGCTTGAATAGTTCTTCCACTGTCGGGATATCATGAATAAGTCCTACCACTTGTCCAGCCCATCCATAGCCATGTACATCATCTTCAAGATGGATATATTGTTTATTCGCGTCTCCGGAGATAAGTGGTTTGAGTCCTTCATAACCAACTCCTTGTGCCTCAAGATCGACAATTTTTTGAGTATACTCACTTTTAAGTACACGACCTGGGGTTCCAAGAGTTTTTTTAATGACAAGAGTATCTAGTTCGTTGGCTTTGACAAGTTCTTCTTTGTATTTTTGACTAGATTTAATGCATTCTTGGGTTGCAATAAATCGTGTTCCCATTTCAATCCCTTCAGCACCAAGGGCTAAAGCAGCTAAAAGACCTCGACCATCACCGATTCCTCCGCTTGCAATGACAGGGATACTTACACTATCTACGACACGAGGAACTAAAACTAAGGTGGATACATCACTTTTTCCTAAATGACCGCCACCTTCTTGTCCAACTGCAATAATTGCATCTGCTCCTAGACTTTCAGCTTTAATGGCTTGTCGCACATCAGCCACTAAGACCATGGTTTTAATATTGGTTCCTTGGATACGCTCAAATACAGGAGTTGGATCACCTCCTGTAATTGAAATAATGGGAACATTCATTTCGATGGCGAGATCTAAAAAATGCATGTAGTTTTCTTTAAATCGTGAAATCGCAAAATTGATTGCAAAAGGATTTGAACTCAGTTTTCTAAATGTTTCGATTTCATCCCTTAATTCATCAACACTATTCAAACTCGTGGCTGTAATTTGACCTAGTCCACCAGCATTTGAAACTGCGGCTGCTAAGGTTGCATCTGCTAGATAGGCAAGGCCTCCTTGAATAATTGGCATGCGGATATTGAAGAGTTGTGTGATTCTTGTGTTCATAAATCTCCTTTAGTAAGTGGTTATTCTGTTTCAAAAATATAAGGCCAACAATCCATGGGATGATGAATCACTGTTTCATCACAGCGGTTTTTCCATAATGGGTGAGCGCTTTTAGCCCAATTAGCGGCAATAAAATCCATGTTTAATCGATCTTTTAGTTCTAATAACATTGGGGTGTCATCAATAAAGATGCAATCTTGCACACTTAGATTTAGATCATGAAGAGCTTTAAGAATGGATAAACGATAAGGCTTCTTAAGCACATAATATTGATCATGGGCAATAATCACATCAGGAGTGATATTAAATAAACGACGATAATCATCAAGCACATTATCTTTAGAATTCATAGTATAAACAATGATAATACCACCTGCCTCTACAAAGGCCTCTAATAACTCCTTAATTCCATCAAAAGAGGGAACTAACATGAGTGAAGAATACTTCTTCCAATATTGATACTCAAATTCAATTTCTGCAGGTGTGTAATGATAAAGTGTTCGACACATCTTCACAAATCCAAGTTCATTAGAGATCTCGATAAATCGTTCAAAATCTAAAGGTTGAATATTAGGTCTTAAAATACTAAGAACCTCAACAAATAAAGGATAGTGAATACTTTCCTGAGAGTTGATGATGGTATCATCATGATCTAAAATTAAACATTTTTTTCTGAGTTTCATAGGTTTATTATAACAAACTTCTTGGTGTGGTATAATGTGAGCATGAAAAAAACGGTATTTATTAGTGCTGGAAGTAGCGGTGGTCATATCTATCCAGCCATTACCTTAGCAAAAAAACTGCGCGAACAAGGCCATAGCGTGTTTTTTATTGCGACTTCAAATCGCATTGAAGGCAAGATTATTCCACCGTATGGCTTTGAAATCTGTGATGTGACAAGTCCTATAGTAAGAAAACCTATGAAAGGAATGAGCAAATTCATTCTTGAAATTATGAGATCTATTATAGAGTCACAAAAATATGTTAAACAATACCGTCCTGATTTTATTATATCCTTTGGTGGTGCAGTTTCTTTTGCGATTGGTTTTGTGGCATTCATTCATCGCATACCCCTTTATGTTCATGAACAAAATGCTGTTTTAGGTTTAAGTAATGAATGGATCTCACTTTTTGCTAAGAAAGTACTCACTCAATTTAAAATTAAATCAAACCTGCTTAATCATAAAATGGTTCATGTGGGATCACCAAGAACCAGTGAGTTTAAAGAGTATAACGTCAATTCATCCGTGTATGAATCCCTCCACTTCTTACCAAATAAACCTTTAGTCGTCTTTGTGATGGGCTCATTAGGGAGTTTTACGATGCAACAGATGATTGAAAGCATGATTAATCATTATCCTAATGTAGATTATCAACGCTTATTTATTACAGGATCTCGCTTCTATGAGAAATTTAAGTACTTAAATGAGCTTCACACAAACACCAAGGTGGTCGATAGCATCTCCTTGATTGATTTATATCCTCACATTGATTTACTCGTCACTCGTGCTGGTGCAACCACCATGGCTGAACTTTTAGGTTCAAGAACACCTTCAATTTTGATTCCATCCCCTTATGTCACTCGAAACCATCAACAACGCAACGCTCAGTATTTTGTTGATCATGATGTAGCCCTAATTTGTGATGAGCGAAATCTAGATGAACATCAACTTGCTCAAAGTATTGATTCGTTGTTAAAGCATCCACAGCAACTGAAAGATATGAGAGAGAAATTGTCAAACATGTCTGATTTAAATGAGCTTGAACTTCTCTTGAAGGAGTTACCACTATGACCTCAAAAGAACATGTTCCTTCAGCCAAAGATATTTCAACTCAAATTAAAGAAAAACGTCGCCAAGCTCGAAAAAAACTTGTAAAAAGAATCGTAATGAGTATTGTATCTCTGGTTTTGTTAGTGATCACTTCCTATGGACTTTTCATTTTAGATCAAAGTCAAGTCCTACGTATACAACACATTTTAATTTCCCAAGTTAGAATTTCAGATGAGCAAAATGTTTGGGATAATCTCCCGTTTCAACAATATGATCGCATTTGGACGAATCTTCCACTTTGGACTGAAATTGAAGTTGTGGATGAAGCCATTGAGTCAATTTCATTCTCCATTAATAATCGTAATGTGATTGTAGTGGTGCATGAGTACAAACCACTTGCCCTCACTTCAACACATATTTTATTAAGTAATGGGGTTTATTATCCTCAAACAAGCGCAAATAAAGCAAATTTAGGGTATTTACCACACATTGAAGGCTTCGAAGAAAGTGAATTATCTGTGAAATTAGCCAATGCACTCCTAGGATTAGAAGATTTTGTGCTAAACTTAATGGCGAATATCAAACAAAATCCATTGTCATATGATGAAGCCATGATGATTGTAACATTGGATAATGGAATGAGTATTCATAGTGATTTAAGGTCATTATACTTATTAAACCAATTACCACTTTTCATTGATTTGATTAATGAAAATAACAATTGTTTATATTTAGACAGTGTGACATCCACAGCTCGAGCAGCTCCATGTCCCTAGTCATTTGACCTTCAAACGACTTTTAACTATAATAGAATAACCACATGGAGGAACAATATGGGGATTGAAAAAATCACAACGCTTGGAAAACTTAATGTTTCCGAGGATGCAATTGCCACTTTAGCGGGCGGCGTTGTTTCAGAATGTTATGGTGTGGTGGGGATGGCCTCACAAAAGATTCTTAAAGATGGCCTAGCGGAACTACTTAAAAAAGAAAATTATTCAAAGGGTGTTGTGGTAAGACAACACGACAAGGGATATGAACTCGACTTATTCATCATTATTGGATATGGAGTTAAAATCTCAGAAGTAATTCATGAAGTACAAAAGAAAGTGAAATATACACTAGAAAAAACTCTAGATCAACCTTTCTTGAGTATTAATGTGTATGTACAGGGAGTGAAGGTTATTAAATGATGGAAAAATTATTAACACTCAACGGAGAATCATTTAAACACTTAATTGAGAGTGGTGCAAATCATTTAACAAACCGTTACCAAGAGATAGATGCTCTCAATGTTTTTCCAGTCCCGGATGGAGATACTGGAACGAATATGAATTTAACATTCACCGCAGGGGTGAGTGATGCATTAAAAGTCAATTCACTCAATATTAGTGAAGTTGCCAAGTCTTTATCAAAAGGGTTACTAATGGGAGCTCGTGGAAATTCTGGAGTTATTCTCTCTCAAATCTTCCGTGGGTTCTTTCAAGGTGTTGAAGGCTACGAAACGATTGATGCTAAGCAAATGGCTGCAGCCTTTAATAAGGGGACTGAAATCGCTTATAAAGCGGTGATGCGACCAGTTGAAGGCACGATCTTAACGGTCCTTCGTGAAGGTGCAGATTTAAGTGCAAAACGATTAGCAAAACTTAAAAACCCAACCATTTTAGATTACATGAATATTCTTATTGAGGAAGCTGATAAATCCTTAGTGAATACTCCTAATTTACTCCCAGTTCTAAAGGATGTTGGAGTGGTGGATAGTGGTGGAGCTGGACTTCTTGTCATCTTTGAAGGGATGAGATCTGCATTACTTGGGCAACCGATTGCTTTATTAGCAACCACAACATCTTCAGGTCATGTTCAAGCGAACCTAGAGAACGAAGAATTTGGGTATTGCACAGAGTTTATCGTAAGACTAAGTCCTGAAACACTTGTTGATTTCTCAGAACTTGCACTACGTGAGTCACTTTCAAATCTTGGTGATTCCATTGTCGTGGTTCAAGATGATGATATTGTAAAGGTTCACATTCATACTCTAACACCAGGGGATGCTATGAATTTAGCCCAACGTCATGGTGAGTTTGTGAAGATTAAGATTGAAAACATGCAAGAACAACATGCTGCATTACTTGATGATCATGCATCACACGCTCATGCTGCTCCAGGTGGTAGTGAAGTCAAACGTGTACCATATGCGATTGTTGCGGTCGCTGCAGGAGATGGACTAGCTCAAGCATTTAAAGATTTACGTGTCGATGCGATTATCTCTGGTGGTCAAACAATGAATCCATCCACTGAAGATTTTGTAGCGGTCATTGAAAAACTGAATGCAGAACATGTTATTGTCTTACCTAACAACTCCAATATCATTTTAGCTGCACAACAAGCCGAATCAATCATTGAAGATATCGTGGTTCATGTATTACCAACGAAAACGATACCTCAAGGATTAAGTGCTTGCTTATATTTCTCACCTGAGGTAAGCATTGATGAAAACCTTGAAGCTATGAATGAAGCTATTTCACGTGTTCATTCTGGATCAATCACCTATGCGATTAAAGATACCGTCATTAATGGAACCGAAATTAAAGCTAATGACTATATGGCGATTAAAGATAAAGATATTTTATTATCCACACCACAACGTATTGATGCAGTAAAACATTTACTTGAAAACATGGTCAATGAATCAAGTGAAATTATTACTCTCATTGTAGGTGAAGGGGTTGATGATACTGAGCGTGATGAGGTCATGTCATTTATTCAATCACAACTAAGTATTGAAGTTGAGTTGATTGAGGGCGGACAACCTGTATATTCTTACTTAATTGGTGTAGAATAAAAGGGAGGTTCTCCCTTTTTTTATATGACACTAACAAAACCACAACAAAACATATTAGCATCGTATGAAGTCGCTACACTTTGCGACTTTTTGAGCGTTTTTCCGAGTCGATACGAAATTTTCGAACAAAGTGATGAAGCGTTGCTTAAGGATGGACAACCTATTATTTTAGAAGGATTAATAACATCTTCTATGAAATCAACTTTTTATGCTAAAAATAAATCTGTCACTCATTTTACATTCGTGTGTGAGCAATCATATCGTGTCTCTATTTTTAATCGTCATTATTTGAAAGCTCCTCAAGATCCATTACGTAAAGTCGTGGTGGTAGGGAAGTATAAACATCCATTTCAGATTATAGCTTCAAGTGTGTATTATCAAACCCTTGAACAATTAGGGAATATTCAACCAATATATCCAATCAAAAACAAGATTCCTATGCGCAGCATTAAATCGTTGATGTATAAAGCATTATCTTTGTGTCAAAACTATCTACATGAACCTCTTCCTAGTGACATCATTAAAGATTATCACCTGATTTCACATGCACAAGCCATGAGAGAAATTCATCAGCCTTCCTCACTTCACTTATTATCAAAGGCCATTGAACGTTTCAAAGTCAGTGAGTTTTTAGAGTATCATATTCAAGTTCAAAATAATCGTTTAAAACTTGTGCATTTTAAACCTGCACGTCATCTTAATCTTCAAGGACTTAATCCTTTGATTCAACAATTACCCTATCAGTTAACTGATGATCAGATTGAAGCTTTGCATCTTTTAATTCACTCTTCAAATCAACCTGTGACTTCTTCATGTTTGCTGCAAGGTGATGTAGGTTCGGGTAAAACGATTGTCGCTTTACTGTTGGCAATGGCTTACATTCAATCGGGATATAGTGTATCATTCATGGTACCCACTGAAGTATTAGCTTACCAACATACCCAAAATGCGCAAATATTATTCAGAAATTTCACTGATCACATTCATTGTATTACTTCATCCACGAAACAAAACGAACGCAAGACGATTTTGGATGCATGCCAAGCAAATCCTAGTTTAATCATTGGAACCCACGCTTTATATTCTGAAGACGTAGTTTTTAAGAATTTAGGCTTAGTGATTATTGATGAACAACACCGATTTGGGGTTGCTCAAAGAGCTAAGCTTATTCAAAAAGGTTCAGATGTAGATGTTTTAAGTATGAGTGCGACTCCAATTCCACGAACCTTAGCGTCGGTACTGTTTGCGGATATGCAAGTGGTTACCCTAAAACATAAACCAAAAGCGCGTGGGATTGTACAGACTCAACTTATTGAAGGTAATAGCTTTACATCAGTATTAGATGATATTTTGAAGACCATTCAACGACATGAGCAAGTTTATGTGATTACATCAGTCATTGAAGAGGAAAGTGAAGCACGAAGCGCACTTGCTGTATATCGTAATCTTAAGAAAGCTTTTGGGAAACAATTCGAAATTGGATTACTTCATGGTAAAATGAAATCCGAAGACAAAACAAAAGTACTTGAAGCATTTAGAAATCACGAAATTGCGATGCTTGTGGCAACTAGTGTGGTGGAAGTTGGAGTGGATGTTCCAAACGCAACACGAATGATTATTTATGATGCGAATCGATTTGGATTAAGTTCTTTGCATCAATTACGAGGACGAATTGGTCGTAGTTTAAAAGATAGTGTATGTTACCTTATTAATCCAAGTGATGAGCCTTTATCGAAACAACGTCTTGAAGTGTTAGTGAACAATCATGATGGTTTTGAGATTGCATCTCAAGATTTAGCACTTCGAGGCCCCGGAGATCTCATCGGCCTTAAACAATCAGGACTTCCTTCATTTCAGTTTGCAAACATTATTTTAGATCAAGACTTACTAAGTAAAACAAAACAAACAGCAGTTGATTTACTCCACAGTTCATTAGGAACCCATAAATCCTATGTGAATGCTGTGATTGAACAAAGTTTAAAAGGAATTGACTAGGAGGCCATATGTCAACATTATTAGAGTTTCTTAATCAAAAGGGATTGATTATTGATCGGCTTGAACTTATTGAAGAAGCGTTTACGCACACTTCTTTTGTGAATGAACATAAAGATGTTCAACATGATAATGAGCGCTTAGAGTTATTAGGAGATGCGGTGTTACAACTCTATGTCAGTGATTTACTATATCATTACACTCCTTCACTTAGTGAAGGTGAAATGACATCACTTCGCTCACGTCTAGTGAATGAAAAAACATTAGCATCCATAACCCGTCGTTGTGATTTGTTTAATTTTTTAAGACTAGGAGTAGGTGAAGAAAAGACCGGAGGAAGAAATCGGGATTCTTTACTTGCGGATGTGTTTGAAGCCTTTGTGGCTGCTCTTTATCTACAAAAAGATCGTGGGAACGTAAAGCGGTTTTTAGATCCTCTCATTATTCCGGAGTTTAAAGCAATGCTCAAACAAGAACATGATGATTATAAAACTCGACTTCAAGAATATGTTCAATCTGATACACGAAAAACCGTGGTTTATGAAGTCATTAAGAGTGTAGGACCTTCTAATGCCCCAACTTTTGAAGTAGTTGTGAAACTTGATGAACTTATTCTTGGAAAAGGGAAGGGATCAAGTAAAAAACAAGCAGAACAGAATGCTGCTAAGGATGCTTTTAGTAAACTTGTTCGCTAATTGTAAAGTCAAGTCTTTTTATGAATGGATTTTTTCTTTATGATATCGTTAAGAGGTTAGTATGCATCAATCTGTTATTGAATCCCTTAATATACAACGTATCGTCGTCAGTAAAAATCAAAAGAAAATGATTATTTTTTGTGATTTTCCAGATTTCATTGATTTTGATACTTTTTCATATGCTACTCAATCATTTAAATCGACTTTTGAAGGTGAAGTTGAACTTGTTAATCAAAGCAAAACCACCCATTATCATTTAAAAGACATTACAAACTATATTCACTTCTACTTCTTCCAATATCATGGTGTAAAGCCATTTGTTACACTTGATCAAACTCATGTTAAGTTACTTGTGGATGATTCAATTCAAATGGGAGAGTTAGAATCAGGTTGTCTTTTTTGTGAATCATTTTTAAATCGCATTGGTTTTGATGTTCAAGTGAGTGTAGATTGCTCGAAATACAATCATGAAACAGCTGATGTCGTTATAAAGCAGCCGCAAAAAACGCAATTCGCACCTGCTATTGAGAAAGTGCCTTATAAGCGTGTCAAAAAAGAAGAGAAAATTACACCCATTAGTGATATTCATGAAGGATTGAATGATGTATGGATTGAAGGGGAAGTCATTTCATTAGAATCACGTTTTTTCGCATCATCAAATCAAACATTAATAACTTGTCTAATCACTGATTATTCTGATGCTATCTATGCAAAGTTATTCTTAAAAGAGAATGAAACGCTTCAAGTTAAACCTACACAATGGGTTCAAATTAAAGGTAAAGTTGTTGTTGATCGTTTTAAAAACGAAATCATGGTGAATATCGATACCATTGAACTAAGTGAGAAACCTAGTCCAGTTGATCATCATGAACATAAACGTATTGAACTACAAACCCATACAAAAATGTCAGAGATGGATGGGGTAAGTGATGTTTCATCACTGATTCAGCGAGCTTTTGATTGTAAACATACTGCTTTGGCCATCACAGATCATAATTCAGTCCAATCATTTCCAAAAGCAGAAGCAAAGGCTAAGGCACTGCGTAAATCAACGGGTCAGTCTTTAAAGCTTCTTTATGGGGTGGAACTCAATATGGTGGAATCAACACCAAATATTGTCATCAATCCACATGAAGCTACTCTTGATCAAGCCACTTACGTCATATTTGACCTTGAAACCACGGGTCTTTCGTCACAATTTGATGAGATTATTGAGATTGGTGCCATCAAGGTATCACATCATCAGGTGATTGATTCTTTTCATAGTTTAGTTAAACCCAATAGTCCAATCAGTGATTTTATAACGTCAAAAACTAACATCACCCAAACGATGATCAGTGATGCTCCGCATATTAAGGAAGTTCTTCCAAAGTTTTTAGATTTTATCAAAGGAAGCATTGGTGTTGCTCATAATGCATCCTTTGATGTGGGATTTATCAAAGAAAAAGCAAAAGAGATTAACAGTGATTTTCCTGATATTTCATTCATTGATACGTTAGAACTATCTAGAGTGTTATTAAGTCAGAGAAAATCATTTAGACTTGGAAAAGTAGCACGATACTTCAATATTGCTTACGATGAAGAGGTCGCACATCGCGCTGACTATGATGTGAAGGTCACCCATCAAGTTTTTCAAAATCTTCTACAGCTTCTTAAAAAGCATGATGTCCTTACATTACATCAACTTGCATCATTTGATAGTGATGATTCCTTTAAAGTTCGTCCAAAATCACATGTCAATGTCTTTGCGAGAAATCAAGAAGGTTTAAAAGCACTCTATGAATTAGTTTCTTTAGCCCATACAGATCGTTTAGCGTTCTTTAAAAAATCAGCGGCTAAGAAAGAAAATGATGAATTTCTTGCGGAACCTCGTATTTTAAAATCAGATATTTCAGAAAGAAGAACACATTTACTTATCGGTGCTTCATGTGTAAACAATGAGCTTTTTGATATCGCCGCAAATCAAAGCGTGGAAGCTTTAAAAGAAGCTATGGCTTTTTATGATTTTATTGAAATCCAACCTTTAGATCATTATGCACACTTGATACTTACGCATAGTATTCAAAGTGAAGCGCGCTTAAAAACCATTCTTCATAAGATGATTGATACCGCAAAAGCGATGGGTAAAATCATTGCGGCATCCAATGATGTGCATTATGTTTATCCCCATGAAAAAATTTATCGCGACATCTTAGTGTCTTCGATGGGTATTGGTGGAATACGACATCCGCTATATCTTTATGATGCCCAAGATCGTCAAACCTATCAAACTCCAAATCAACACTATAAAACGACTCAAGAAATGCTCGATGATTTTTCATGGTGTGGGCCTGAATTGGCTTATGATTTAGTCGTCAAAAATACACATCTTATTGCGAATATGATGGAAGAAATCACGATCATTCCTGCGAAACTATTTACTCCAAAAATTGAAAATGCGGATGAAAACTTAAAAGCACTAATAATTAAGCGATGTCATGAACTCTATGGCCCAACCCCATCATCCTTTATCACTTCACGAATGGATAAAGAATATGAAGCTATTACTTCCAATGGATTTGGTGTAATTTATTACATTGCCCATTTACTAGTGAAAAAATCACTGGATGATGGTTATATGGTAGGATCTCGAGGATCTGTAGGATCATCATTTGTGGCATTCCTAGCGAATATTACTGAAGTGAATCCTTTACCAGCCCATTATCGCTGTGAACACTGTTTTAATGTTGAATTTATGGAAGAAGTTGGAAGTGGATTTGATTTAGAGAATAAAACATGTGCTTGTGGACACCCTTATGTTGTGGATGGTCAAGATATTCCATTTGAAACCTTCTTAGGATTTGAAGGCGATAAAGTTCCTGATATCGATTTAAACTTCTCAAACTTTTATCAAGAACATGCTCATGCATACACCAAAACTTTATTTGGTGAGAAAAATGTTATTCGCGCAGGAACCATTGGTACTTTAGCCAATAAAACAGCTTATGGTTATGCAAAAGGCTATGGAGAAGATCATTATTTCCCTTTAGATACCAAAGATGCGAAATACTCTTGGCTTGCGAGTGGGGTCGAAGGTGTTAAACGTACAACCGGTCAACATCCAGGAGGAATCATTGTTATTCCTGATGAAAATAGTGTTTTTGAGTTTACTCCCATTCAATTTCCTGCCAATAATCCAGATTCAAACTGGAAAACAACGCATTTTGAATTTGCTGATATCCATGATAATCTCCTTAAACTTGACATCTTGGGTCATTTAGACCCAAGTGCTATGAAACTTCTTGAAGAAGTAAGTGGTATTGACCCAAAAACAGTACCACTCAATGATCCATTGGTCATGAGTTTATTCTCTTCAAATCATGCACTAAAACTGGATACTCGTTATCCATTTGATTCTACAGGCGCAGTGGGTTTACCTGAATTCGGAACACAATTTGTGCGAGAAATGCTTCGTGTAACTCAACCTCGTAACTTCTCAGATTTAGTGCGTATTTCAGGTTTATCACATGGGACTGATGTGTGGCTTAATAATGCGAAAGATTTAGTTCTAAGTGGCAAGACATTGAAGGATGTCATTGGTTGCCGTGATGACATTATGGTGACCCTCATTCATCAAGGTCTCCCTCCAAAAATAGCTTTTGACATTATGGAAAATGTCAGAAAAGGGAAGGGATTAAAGAAAGAATGGATTGATATCATGAAGTCCAAAGGTGTGGAAGATTGGTATATCGATTCTTGTCAGAAGATTAAGTATATGTTTCCAAAAGCTCATGCGGTGGCCTATGTCTTAATGGCTGTTCGTGTGGCATACTATAAACTTTATCATCCACTAGATTACTACATTTCATTTTTATCTTTGCGTGCCAATGCATTTGATGTGGATGCGATGATTGGTGGTCCACATAAGATCCTTGAACGTCTAAATCACATTCAACAAAGACTTAATGATAATACTCAAAAAGCTTCTGTCACAAATAAGGAAAGAGAGTTAATTACTTCCTTAGAAGTAGCGTTAGAGATGTGTTTACGTGGATATCGCTTTTCAAATATTGATATTAATCGATCTCATGCGACTTTATTTATTAAAGACCCTAATGACTCACAAGCCTTAATTCCACCTTTCATTGTCTTAGAAGGTTTAGGTGAAAACGTTGGAAAATCAATTATGGAAGCTCGCGAACACGCTGCTTTCTTATCAAAAGAGGATCTTCAAAGTCGTACACAATTAAACTATAACCACATAAAACGACTTGATGATATGAAGGTTTTAAAAGGACTTCAAGAGTCTAATCAAGCGAGTTTGTTTTAATATTTGCATTTTGATTTGACCTCATGTATAATAAAAGTACTAAAGGAGTGGCCATGCCACTCCTTCGTGTTTGTATAAGGAGGATTCACTGGTTGAAAAGTGATGCAATAAAGCAATTATGTCAGCCTGTATTTCTAAAACATAACGTGAAGTGTTATAGCGTTAGTTGGAAAAATATTGGCAAAGATCGACTGTTAGAAGTCTTGGTGTATGATCCACATCGTGCACTTGATTTAGATACCACGGCCTTAGTATCTTTTGATATTTCAGAGATTTTAGACGAGGTCGCTGATCAACTTCCTGATGAATACATGTTAGATGTCAGCAGTGCTGGTATTGAGCGTGAAATCAGTGACGAAGAACAGTTGATGGATGCACTTAATCGTCCGGTGTATATTCGTACGTTACGATCGATTAATAAAACCATTGAATTTATTGGGACATTAACACATATCGAAGAAAAAACCCTAACATTACAGCAAAAAGTAAAAGGAAAAAGCCAAACAATAAGCATTGAGAGAGACAATATTGTTTTCATTCGTCATGCGATAAAGGATTAAGGAACTCTATGAACATTAAAGATTTAATGCTACTTGTAGCAAACATTGAAACTACACGCTCGATTTCAAAAGAGATCGTTGTTGCGGCGGTGGAAGAAGCTTTAGCGAAAGCTTATCGCAAGCAAATCGAAATTCCTGATGCAATTGTACGTGTACAAGTCAACGAGAATGGTGATATTCAGTTATTCCAACGTTTTTTAGTGGTGGAAGAAGTTGAAGATGATGAATTAGAGATTTCACTTAAGGATGCTCAAGCTCGTGTCGAAGGTATTCAATTGGGAGATTTCATTGATGAACGTCGTGAGATGAAAGAGTTAGGCCGTGCTGCTGCCTTACTTGCGAAAAACGTATTAAAACAAAAGATTAGAGAAGCTGAAAAAGCGGCTATTTTTGATGAGTACGAAGATAAGAAAGATGAGATGGTCATTGCGGCTATTGAATCCGTCGAAGAAAAGTTTGTGGTGGTGAACCTAGGAAAAACATTAGCCATGATGCCTAAGGCTGCTCAAATTCCTAATGAGCGCTATATTGAAGGTTCACATTTACGTGTTGTGATTACTGAAGTTAATAAAGAAACCAAAGGAGCACAAGTTTTAGTCTCTCGTGCGGATGCCAAACTAGTTCGTCGTTTATTCGAAAAAGAAGTGCCTGAAATCTATGAAGGCCTCGTTGAAATTAAAGCGATTGCCCGAGAAGCTGGTGAGCGTACTAAAATAGCAGTATTCTCTAAAAACTCTGATATTGATCCTATTGGGGCATGTATTGGACCACGTGGGTCACGTGTTCAAGTCGTCATTGATGAGCTCAAAGGTGAGAAGATTGATATCTTCTTATGGAGTGAAAACTCCATTGAGCTTATAAAAAATGCATTAGCACCAGCTCAAATCCTAGCAGTCTTTCCTCATGATGAAAATCGTGGACTTATGGTGGTGGTTGATGATAGTCAACTCTCATTAGCGATTGGTAAAAAAGGGAAGAATGCAAAACTTGCTGTTAAATTAACCGGCCAAAAGATTGATATTAAATCTAAGAGTGATGCGGAAGCTGCAGGAATCAATTTCATGGAACGCTATGAGAACTATATGGCCTCAGTAGAAGCTAAACTTGCGGAGAAACAATTAGAGCGTGCTCAAAGAGAAGCTGCACGTAAACAAGAAGCTCTTGAGAAAGCTGCGCTTGAGCGTCTATTTAATCAACAACAAGCTCAACTTGAAGCTCAAGCTGAAGTTGTACAGCCTGTTGAAGTTGAGGAAGACCAACCTGTTGAAGTCAAAGAAGCTGAAACTCAAGTTGAAGTTAAACCTGAAGTTAAGAGCACAAAACCTGTGGCTAAAGAAGCAGAAAAAGTGGTTGAAAAACGTGTTAAACGCGAAATTAAGAAACGTGATGCGTTCGTCTCTAAATTTGAAAAATTGGCTGATGCAAGTAAAGTTGAAGTTAAGAAAGAAGTTAAGAAGAAAAAATACTTTGATCGTGATAAAGACAAAGAAGTGGAACACGAACCACGAATTAATGTGGTTGAGATTTTAAAACAAAAAGAAATCGTCAACACACCTGTCTATACGGATGAAGAATTAGCAGATCTCAAACGTCAAGAACTTGAGGAAGATTTCCTATGGAAAGATGACATCGATTACGATGAGTATGACGAATACTATGAGGAGGAATAATGAAGAAAATTCCTTTAAGAAAATGCGTCGCAACTCAGGAACAACTTCCTAAGAAAGAACTTCTTCGCATTGTTAGAACACCTGATGGGACTGTTGTGATTGACACCACAGGTCGAATGAATGGTCGAGGAGCTTATCTTAAGAAGAGTCAAGAAGCGATTGAAATCGCTTTGAAGCGAAAAGCACTTGAGCGTGCCTTAGAAGTGACACTAGACGCTTCATTTATTGAACAATTACGCTCATTATTTAATGAATCATAGTCTGTATTTATTGGGTCTATGTGTGAAAGCGAATGCTCTAGTGAGCGGAGATCAAATTCTTCCTGCAGTTCGCTCAAACAAGGCTCATTTAGTCATCATCACGCATGATGCATCAGATCGAACACGTAAGCAATTCAAAGATAAGTGTGCGTTCTACCATATTGACGTGATTGAAAGTTTTTCTTCATTTGAACTTTCAAAAGCCATCGGCAAAACATCACGTGTAGCATGTGCAGTGACGCATGCCGCACTTGCTAAACAAATCAAAGAAGCATTGAAAGAGGTGAAGGAATGAAAAAGAGCAACCCTAAAAAACCTACAAACCGGAATCGTCGACCTAATACCAATAACGGTCCTTTTGTTCCTAGAAAAACTGTAGAACTCGTTAAAGAAATTAAGTATACTGACGGAATTACAGTTGGTGAGTTAGCGGAAAAACTTAAGAAGAATGCAAGTGAGATTATTAAATTATTATTTATGCTAGGGAAGATGGTGACCATTAACTCCATCATGGATGATGATCTTGTAGAACTTGTATGTTTAGAATTTAATGTGGAAGTCACAAAAGAAGAAATTTTTGATGAAACAAGCCTTGAAGACAGCATTCAAGACAATCCTGAAGATTTAGTTGAAAGACCTGCGGTCGTGACTATTATGGGTCATGTGGACCATGGTAAGACAACCCTTCTAGATACCATTCGTAAATCAAAAGTGGTCTCAGGTGAGTTTGGTGGTATTACTCAACATATTGGGGCATACCAAGTAACTTATAACAAGCGTCTTATTACATTCTTAGATACTCCAGGACACGAAGCATTTACTGCGATGCGTGCACGTGGAGCAAAAATTACTGATTTAGTCATTATTGTGGTCGCAGCCGATGATGGGGTGATGCCTCAAACTAAAGAAGCATTAGATCACGCGAAGGCTGCAGGTGTTCCAATCATTGTAGCGGTCAATAAAATGGATAAAGAATCCGCAAACCCTGATAAAGTGATGAATCAACTTGCTGATTTAGGATTAACTCCTGAAGAGTGGGGTGGAGATACCATTTACTTACGCATTTCAGCATTAAAAGGACAAGGCATTAACGAAGTACTAGAAACCATTCTTGTATTAACCGAAGTTGAAAATCTACGTGCAAATCCAAAACGTGATGCAGTAGGGACTGTCATTGAAGCAAAACTTGATAAAGGACGTGGTCCAGTCACCACATTACTTGTTCAAAATGGAACACTTCGTGTCGGTGATCCTGTGGTTGTTGGAGCATGTTTTGGTAAAGTAAGAAAAATGACTGATGATGAAGGTAAGGAAATTAAAGAAGCCGGACCAGCAACACCCGTTGAGATTATTGGTTTAAATGATGTTCCACAAGCTGGGGATATCTTCAAAGTATTTACTAATGAGCGTCATGCTCGTGCTATCGCTGATAAACGCTCACAAGCAAAAATTGAAACAGAACGTCGTATCACGTCAGCATTATCACTCGATGATTTATCAAAACAAATCAAAGAAGGTAATGTTCAAGAAATTCCTTTAATCATCAAAGCTGATGTTCAAGGAAGTGCTGAAGCAGTGCGCTCATCATTAGAAAAAATTGATGTGGATTCTGTTAAGGTTAATGTTATTCGTAATACTGCAGGGGCTATCTCTGAGTCAGATGTTATGTTAGCTGCTGCATCTAAAGCTATTATTATTGGGTTCAACGTTCGTCCTACTGCGGCAATTCGCAAACTTGCACAAGAACAAGGGGTCGATATTCGTTTACACAACATCATTTATAAGGTTGTTGAACAAATGGAAGCAGCTATGAAAGGGATGTTGGATCCTATCTTTGAAGAAATCATTCTTGGACAAGCTTCTGTTCGTCAAATCTTTAAAGCTTCTAGAATTGGTACGATTGCGGGATGTATGGTCACTGATGGTAAGCTCGTAAGAAACGCACATGTTCGTCTCATTCGAGATGGAGTTGTTGTTTATACTGGACGCTTAAGTTCTTTAAAGCGCTTCTCTAATGATGTGAAAGAAGTCACAGCGGGATTTGATTGTGGATGTACGATTGAAAACTTCAATGACATTAAAGAAGGCGATTTAATTGAAGCCTTTGGCTCGGTCGAAGTGGAGCGTGATTAAGATGAGTGTGAAATTTGAGCGTTTAGAAGGGATCATTCGTAAAGAAGTTTCACTCATTCTTATGAGTGAGGTTAAAGATCCAACTTTAAAATGGGTTACGATTACGGATGTTCAATTAACAAAAGATTATTCATTGGCGAAGATTTTCGTTACATTCCCTCAAGGTCAAGCTCATTTAATTGAAAATCTTGAGAAAGCAAAAGGTTTCATTCGTTCTTCCTTAGGATCAAAATTAAAAGTTAAGAAAATTCCAAGTTTAATCTTTGAAATTGATGATTCACTTGAGCGTGGTAATCGAATTGAAGAAATACTAAAATCAACGAAATAAAATAGGGGCTGTAACGAATAAACAGCCACAAAGATAAATCAAAAGCCGAGAATCCTCAAAGAGGAACCTCGGCTTTTTGATATAATTAAGATATGCAAAACCTTAAATTACAATTAGAGTATAAACCAACTCAACTCATTTTACCAGTCAATTTAGAACATAAAATTGATGAAAACGATCCTGTTATCAGTTTTAAGGAAGTCGTAGGTGGACTTAAACTTTCTCAGTTTATTCAATCTTCTACCAAAGGAAGGAACGAGTACAACCCAGAGATGATGATTCATGTCA
>JAGXSD010000035.1 GCA_018333955.1 Erysipelotrichia bacterium | reverse complement strand
ATCCAACTTCTCGTCAACAGTTGCACTTTTACGATGCTTATAGAAGGATGTCGTGCCTTTTTCACTCTGAGTTCTTTGGTTAGGGTTAGCACTAAGTAATCTTGAATTTCGTTGTCTAAGCCAATTGTAAAGGGTCGCTGTGGTCGGATACCCGAGGATTCTTACTACTCGTGTAGCATTCTTCTCTTGGTCAAAAAGTTCTAAAGCAATTCTGATATCTTCTTTTGCATACGAAGGCATTTTTTCTCCTTTTTAGTCCAAGTTTTTGTCCGCATCCCCTTACTACCACTACAGTATTTGTTTTATGTGACTGCTTTAGGTTTGTCGCAGTTTATGCGCTCACTTCGAAGTCCAACTACCTTAGCCATGGGATTAGGGTTTGGTATGTATATGCTTTATGCCTTAGGAGCGGCGATAGAAAGTGACATGCTACGCTATTTTAACTATTTTAATGTTGTGGATATTGCAGTGATTTTGAATAATGAAGCCATTGATTTTAGCTTTGTGATTATTGGGGTGAGTGTAGGTATCCTTGCTCCATCGATTAGCTACATTCGATATCTTAAAAAAGATATCTTAAGTAAATAGGAGGAGTATGAAACAACTACGATTTGAACTTAAAAGTCATCGCAAATCCTTCTTCTTTTGGAGTTTAAGTTTATTTGTGTTCATCATCATCATTATGATGGAATTTTCTGCTTATCGAAGTAATCCAGAACTTCTAGAAATTCTTGAGGTGTTACCTCAAGAATTACTAGCCGCATTTAATTTACTTGATGTCAACCTCACAACCGTGTCCGGATTTACCTCCATTACCTTAGATTATATTCAACTCGCATTAGCCATTTACGCAAGTCTACTAGGGGCAATCATTGTGAGTAAAGAAGCACGTTGGAGAACCAGTGATTTCCTCTATGTGATGCCACAATCGCGTTTTCGCATTAATACCATTAAGTTTATTGCGGGGTTACTCTTAATGAGCTTTATGGTGATTGTGGTAGGAACCTTCTTTGCATTAATCGCTTCACAATACACACCTGAAGCAGCCTATTGGTCGTATTTACTAAGAGCTCACCTCATGCTTTGGTTCATTCTATGTTTCTTTTATGGGTTTGGGTACTTTTTAGGAAGCGTTGTGAAAAGCTCCAAGCTTGCAAGCACGATTGCCTCGGTCACTGTATTTGGACTTTATCTACTTTCTGTCTTTATGAATTTGGTGGATTCATTGTCTTGGCTAAAGCCCATCTCAATCTTCTCACTTTCACAGTACTCAAAACTTATCTTAGATAGTAAGATTAATCCTCAAGCCATTGTGACATGCATCGCTTGTATGATACTCTTTTATGTAGTTAGTATTTTACATTTTCCCAAAAAAGACTTGGGTATTCATCGCTGAAGAGCCCAGAAACAATAATTAATTCATTGAAAAGGAAAGGATGACATGAGTCGACTAATTGATCACCCCATTCTTGATGTGAAATCAAGAAAAACTATACCGTTTAGTTTTGAAGGAGAAGACTATGAAGGGTTAGAAGGAGACACCATTGCCTCAGCACTTGTTGCGAATGGCATTGTATCTTTTAGTACCAGTATTAAAAAACATCGCCCACGTGGTTTTTATTGTGCGATTGGAAATTGTGCATCATGTGAGATGAATGTGAATGGAGTTGCTCATGTGCGCACATGCATTACGCCATTAGAAGCCAACATGGTGATCACTAAAGATGAGAAAGGACATAGTCTATGATTCATACGCAAGTTCTTATCATTGGAGGGGGACCCTCTGGGCTGACTGCCGCTAAGATGGCATGTGAAGCGGGATGTTCTACTATTTTAGTTGATCGATCTCATTTATTAGGGGGGCAACTTACTAAACAAACCCATAAGTTTTTTGGTTCAAAAGATCAGTATGCTAAGATTCGTGGTATTGATATCGCCACTACTTTGGAAAATGACTTAGCAGGATTTGAAAACTTAACGATCATGCTTGAAAGCACAGTGGTGGGACTTTATGAAGATAAAGTGGCCACACTACTTCAAAACAATGTTTATAAAAAGATTAAAGCTGATGTGATTATCTTAGCTAGTGGCGCAAGTGAGAAATTCTTAGCTTTTGAAAATAATGATTTGCCTCAAATCATTGGGGCTGGTGCACTCCAAACCTTAGTCAACCTTTACCAAGTGAAACCATGTCAAGATTTAGTGATGATTGGTAGTGGTAATATTGGTCTGATAGTCTCGTATCAAATGATGCAAGCAGGGATTAAGGTAAAAGCGGTGGTGGAGGCTGCTGATTGTATTGGAGGATATAAAGTTCATGCCTCTAAACTTAAACGCTTAGGTGTAGACATTAAAACCAACACGACCATTAAACGTGCGATTGGAACAGAGCGAGTGGAAGCTGTCGAGCTTGTAAAGCTTGATTCAAACTATAACGAAATCCCAGGTAGTAGTGAAATCATTGAAACGGAGTGCTGTGTTATTTCTATTGGGTTATCTCCACAACATCAACTCGCATCCATGTTGAATGCGAAAGTAGGGTATGTGAAAGAACTCGGAGGATTTGTTCCATTAGTGGATGACTCCTTTATGTGCAGTATTGAAGGTGTCTTTGCGTGTGGAGATATGGTGGGCATCGAAGAAGCCAGCTCTGCGATGATGGAAGGGTATTTGTGTGGGTTGTTTGCCAGTACCTATCTTCAACACCCCCACCCAAACCATGATGCTTTAGTGACGCATTACCAAACGCAACTCTATGAATTAAGACATGGTTTATTTGGTAAGAAAACCTTGGATGGCATTGAAAAACGAAAGGAGAAACTAAGTCATGTTACATAAAACAGGTGTACCTACTCCTGAGCAAGTTTCTTCAGTTTTCTTTGATGAGTCGACCTTAAGTGAATACAAGGCAATCATTGAATGTTATGAAGATATCCCATGTAATCCTTGTGCGACAAGTTGTCCAGTTCAAGCGATTACCATTGCCCCTAATATTCATGCGCAACCAAAACTTGATCCAAAAATATGCATAGGATGTTCAATCTGTGTCACTTCATGTCCTGGGCTAGCCATCATGCTTGCGAAGGTCGTGAAGGATAAAGCATTCTTTAAAATTCCTTATGAAATGAATGAAGTGTTTGAAAAAGGCATGAAGGTTCATGCGATTAATCGCGCTGGGGAAGTCATTGGGGAAGGGATTATACTTTCAATTTCTAAACATCCTCATCAACTTAAAACCCAACTCATTGGCGTAGAGATTGATAAAGCCTTACTTCATGATTTCATTACGATAAGAGGTTTCAATCATGGATAAAAGTAAAATTATCATCTGTCGCTGTGAAGATGTGACCTTAGCGGATGTTCATCGAGTACTTGAAGAAGGATACACCACCTTTGAAGATTTAAAGCGATTACTTCGAGTTGGGATGGGACCATGTCAAGCGAATACATGTGGCTTTCTTATTCAAAAAGAAATTGCTAAGTTTCATAATATTCCACTCGAAGATGTCTTAGTGCATAAAGTAAGACCCTTAAGTATGGGAGTGACCTTAGATCAACTCGTGAAGGGGGATAATCATGAAGATTAATGTCCTGATTATTGGAGGCGGTATCTCAGGAGCAAGTATTGCTTATAACTTAGCCAAAAAAGGTGTGAAGGATATTGTGGTCGTCGATAAGTCGTATTTTACATCAGGTGATACTGGACGATGTGGTGCAGGTGTGCGACAACAATGGGCCACAAGAAATAATTGCCTTCTTGCGAAACACAGTATTGATTTCTTTGAGAAAGCGAAAGAGATCTTAGACTATGAAGGCAATCTTGAATTCAAACAAGAAGGGTATCTTATCTTAGCCTCAACTCATGAGGAAGAAGCTCAATTCAAAAAGAATGTGGCTTTACAAAATGAATGTGGTATTCCATCAAGAGTCGTCAGTAAAGAAGAAGCACTACAGATCGTGCCTCATTTAAATCCAGAAGCATTTTACTCCGCAACTTTCTGTCCCACAGATGGACATCTCAATCCATTTAAAATGACCGAAGCGTATATGCTTGCGGCAAAAAAATTAGGAGTCATTTTTAACTTCTTTGAGGAAGTGAAAGAAATACATCGAGTAGGAAATCATATTACTCAAGTAGTCACAAGTAAAGCCACCTATCATGTGAATCAAGTGGTGAATGCCGCAGGCGGATATTCGCATGAAGTAGGTTGTCTTGCGGGAGTCAATATTCCAGTCTATTCTGAAAAACATGAGATCTTAGCAACTGAACCGACCATAAGAATGCAAGGTCCGATGGTCATGTCGTTTTCACAAAACATTTATTGTCAACAAGTTCCTCATGGAGCCTTTCTCATGGGACGCAGTGATCCAGATGTGCCAAGAAATCATGATATCGAATCATCATGGAAGTTTTTAGAGGATATGGCAAAAACAGCCACCCACATCTTACCCGCTTTAGGAAAACTTCGTGTGGTACGACAATGGGCCGGACATTATAATATGTCGCCTGATCGTCAACCCATTCTAGGCGCAGTGGATGAAGTGGATAATTTCTATGTCGCCTGTGGATTTAGTGGTCATGGGTTCATGTTTGCGCCAGTGACAGGAGAAATCTTAGCTGATGTCATGTGTCAACATCCAACCTCATTTGACTTAAGTGAATTAAGTATGCAACGATTTAAACAACAAACCACCATTGAGCAAGAGCTTTCAGTGGTCTAAGGAGAACTATGTCAACAACACCGTATCAAATGGAACCTTTTAGTGATTTTAGTAGTCCAGCAGTCCAAACCCAATATAAACAAGGCTTAGAGCTTGTGAAGTCCTATTTGGGTAAGACGTATCCTCTCATCATTAATGGTGAAAGAGTGTTTTCTAAGAAAACAATGGACTCAGTGAACCCTGCCAACCACAAAGAAGTGGTCGGCACGATTCACCAAGCTTCTCTTGAAGAAGCCGAACATGCGATTCAAGTGGCTTTAAATCGCTTTGAATCATGGAAGCTCGTTGATCCACTTGTTAGAGCAGATGTGCTATTTAAAGCTGCAGCGATTATTCGTCGTCGTAAGTTTGAGTTTAGTGCACTACTTACCATTGAAGCAGGAAAACCTTGGGCTGAAGCTGATGCGGATGTCGCGGAAGCCATTGATTTCTTAGAATACTATGGACGGCAAATGAGAGCGATGACCCGCGTGGATGATGTGATTTTAAGTCGACGCAATGTTGAGCGTAATGAGTATCGCTATATTCCTCTTGGCGTAGGGGCCATTATTACGCCGTGGAACTTTCCTTTAGCCATTTTAGTCGGTATGAGTAGTGCAGCGATTGTCTCTGGAAACACCATTTTATTAAAACCAGCAAGTACCACTCAGGTGATTGCCTATAAGTATGTTGAGGTGTTAGAAGAAGCTGGACTTCCAGCCGGTGTTATTAACTTTATTCCAGGCAGTGGTCGTGAGATTGGTAATCACATGGTGAATCATCCCAAAATCCGCTTTATTTCCTTTACTGGAAGTAAAGAAGTGGGGATTAATATCTATGAGAAAGCTGCTAAGGTCCATCCAGGACAAATCTGGTTAAAACGAGTGATTGCGGAAATGGGTGGTAAAGATGCGATTATCGTCGACTCTTATGCGGATCTTGATTTAGCCGCTGATTCGATTGTGCGCTCAGCCTTTGGCTTTAGTGGTCAAAAATGTTCCGCATGTTCACGAGCGATTATTCATGAAGATGTGTATGATGAGGTGGTGGCGAAGATGCATGCGATTGTGAAGACAATACCAGTTGGTGATCCATCAGATCCTCAAACCTTTGTGGGTCCAGTGAATGATCAAAATGCCTTTAATAAGATTTCGCAATACATCAAACTCGGTCATGAAGAAGGAAAACTGCTCTTTGGAGGCAAAAGTGATGATTCCAAAGGATGGTTTATTGAACCCACCATCTTCATTGATGTGGATAAGCATGCTCGCCTGATGCATGAAGAAATCTTTGGACCAGTGTTAGCGGTATGTAAGGTCAAAGACTTTGAAGAAGCCCTAGAAGTGGCGAATAATACGGAATATGGATTAACTGGAGCAGTGATCTCCAATCGTCGTGAACACATTGAAAAAGCAAAACAAGTCTTCCATGTCGGGAACCTTTACATCAATCGTAAATGTACCGGAGCCATCGTAGGCTATCAACCTTTTGGTGGCTTTAATATGAGTGGAACTGACTCTAAAGCTGGTGGACCAGAATACTTACAACTTCATATGCAAGGAAAGACCATTTCAGAAGCGTTTTAGATATATTTCATAAAAGACCATGAGATTCATGGTCTTTTAAGTGTGATAATATTTACCCAATAAATGACAAGAAACTTAAAAAAAACATTGATTTCTATATGATTTCGATTTTCTTTATGGAATCTCCTCAAATCATACTTGTTTGATGTGAACAACTTTCCTATGATGATATTAGTCAAAGGGAGGGAAAAAATGAAAAAATCCAAAATGACTCAGTGTAGTGCTTGTGGAAGTGATATTGCGAATGATAAGAAAGTGACTTGTCCAAATTGTGGAAAAGTGAATAAAAAACCATTCTACAAAAGAACATGGTTTATCGTTCTAGCAGTGTTGTTTTCACTTTCGTTAATTGGTTCTGCCTTAGGTGACTCTGAACCAACGAGCAATAATAATCCACCAGTAAATGAAACTGGAAATAATGGGAATAATGATGTAGTAGATACAGAAACAGTAAGTCAGAAGAATGCGATAAAGAAGGCTGAACAATATTTAAGAATTATGGCATTTTCAAGAACCGGACTTATTGAGCAGCTAGAATTTGAAAAATATACATCTGAAGATGCTGAGTATGCTGTTGATAAACTTAACATTGATTGGAACAAACAAGCAGCTTCAAAAGCGGAAAGCTATTTAAAATTAATCCCTTATTCAAAAAAAGGTTTAATTGAGCAACTTGAGTTTGAAGGATTCACTTTAGAACAAGCAACATATGGTGTCGAAAATATTGAAGTGGACTGGATGGAACAAGCTGCTCTAAAAGCAAAATCGTATTTAAAGATTATGCCATACTCAAGACAAGGGCTTATTGATCAACTTGAGTTTGAAGGATTTACAAAAGAACAAGCCGTTCATGGAGTCAATGAAGCCGGTTTATAGTCTAAGTACACATGAAGTCTGTAGTAACTACAGACTTTTTGATTGAATACATTGATGCTATTACGGTATTTTTAAAACCTAAATAGTACATCCAATGTATAAAAATTGAGATTTTGACTTTATCCCATTAAGTCAAGGATAACGGGAAGGGAAGGGCGTATACTACACTATGACCCCACTCACATGTTTATTCATTTTAATGCCTTTATGGATGTCACCACCTCAATTGAGTGTGAGAGATTTTGATGTGCATGCCCTCAAGGCTCACCATGCCCAAACCCTAAGGCATATTCAAAGAAACCATTATTTCTTTAATCATAAAAACCCATTTCATGAAGACTATACTCCTTCAAGCACCTTACAAATCATTCATCAAGAGATAACAGAATCTACCATTCTTGTGAATCGATTTTATACATTGCCTTCAACCTATGTTCCCAGTAATCTTGTGGACTTAAAATCACTGGATTCATCACATCCTAGTGCAACTTTAAAAGAAGAAGCAGCCCAAGCATTTATGAAACTAAGACAAGCAGTGAAACATGATCTTGGGATCATTATTGAGGCACGTAGTGCCTATCGCTCCTATCAGACACAAGAAAGATTATTTAATACTTATGCGCAAAAAGATGGATTCTTAAAGGCCAATACCTACAGTGCACTACCAGGTCAATCAGAACATCAAACAGGGCTTGCCTTTGATGCATCTGAAAATCATGATAGTTACCTAAACTTTAAAGCATCAAAGGCCTATCCATATTTAAAGGAACATGCCTATAAGTTTGGATTTATTGAACGATATCCCCATAGTGCCTCTCACATCACAGGGTATATCTATGAACCATGGCATTGGCGATATGTTGGGGTAGAGCTTGCGACCTTATTGGTGTCTGAAGGGTTAACGCTGGATGAATATGTTTTAAAACAACTAAAATAGGTCAACTTCTTTTCAAAGATTAAAGTCGTGGTATAATAAGCGCATGAAAAAACTAACGTATCACATCATTAACCTGATCATCTTAATCCTATTTGCATTAAGCACATGGCTTAATCCGTTGATCTTTACAAACTTAAAATATGGTTTAATCCTTGTGGCGATTTTTATGTCGATGGGTCTTTTTGTGCGTTTCGCAAAGTATAGAAAGATATTCAACATCCATAAAGTGGTCTTAGTCTTAGCTTTACTCTTAAGTTCTCTTAATATCTGGATAAGTCGAAGTATAGATGACATTTTAAACCCTATTAATCTAGAAACCACTCAACTGAGTGTATATGTGCTTAAAGAAAATGCTTCATTCACATTGAATGAGTCTCTAGTTTTAGGTGTAAGCTTAGATATTGAACCAAGTATTTATGAAAGTTTTACCCTACACGTTGAGAATGAATTAGATTTTATCGTAAGACCCACACAAGAAGCCTATGATCAAGATTTAATTGAAGCGCTTTACAACTCATCACTCGAAGGAATTCTTCTTGATGTGGCGAATTTAGCTTTCTTAGAAGATGAGGAGTTGGACGATTTTCTTAATAAGACGGTGATTATTTACACCTTTGAAAAAAGTACAATCGTGACTCCACGTGAGCCGATTGTGGATGATTTTGAGTCGAATGCGATTGTATTCTATATCTCTGGTATTGATCATCTCGGTGCCCTAGGATGGCGTTCTCGCAGTGATGTGAATCAACTGGCGATTGTGAATCCAGATACTCGAACCATATCTTTAGTCAGTATTCCACGAGATACGTATATTCCGACCACATGCCTCAATAACAAGAATGATAAACTTGCGCATGCGGCCGTGCGAGGGATTGAATGTTCTATTTCAACCATTGAAAATTACCTCAATGTCCCCATTGATTACTATGTACGTTTGAACTTTTCATCCTTTATTTCAATCTTTGACATTATTGGACCCGTAGAAGTGTATTCACACTATACATTCAAAGTAAATGAGTTTAGTTATACCAAGGGTATGAATACCATGGATACCGCCATGGCCTTAAGTTTTGCGAGAGCGCGCAAACAAGTACCAGGAGGAGATCAAACACGAGGTCTTCACCAACAAGAAATCATTAAAGGTGTCTTTAAGAAAGTGACATCCCCAAGTCAATTTGGAAACATTCAAACTCTGATAAACTCCACCCGTCGCTTTGTGAATACTAATTTAGAATCATCATCAATCACAGCTTTATTAGACTTACATGTGTCTTCAACCAAGGCTTGGCAAATGGATTCGTACGTATTTAGAGGGGATAATGCCTCACGACCGATGCCTAATGATCCAACTCGCTTTTATTCAGTGGTGATTCATACTGAAGAACAAATCAAAGAATTTCAAGAACTCATTAAAGATTTAAGAAGAATTCCAGAGTAAAATCAACGACCATGGTGAGACCATGGTCGTTTTCTTTACATGAAGTAGTTTCTAATAAATGGAATGTGTTTAAACTTATGGATGAATAGGGTGATTACTGTGGTTAAAACCACAGTGATTAGAAATCCATCCATGCCATAGTTTTTAAAGTAAGTGGTATCCCCACCGGTCAACACAAATTGTACTAAAACATAAACCCAAATATGAATATAAAACAGTGTGGCCGCTATCTCTTTAAATCGTGTGGTATCAAAGTTGACTTTGATTTGTAAGCTAATGAGGAAGGTTATCAGTGATAAAGGTAGACTTGTGAAGGTCAAGTTATAATCTTTAGCCCACACCATCCCTTTAAGCCACAAGACTTCAGCTGTATTGAGTCCTAGAATAATGATGAAGATGAGACTGAGTGTCCACATTGAGAATACTTTTGGGTTTTTCTTAATAAACATGCCTAAACTTAAATAAATGGGCGCAAAGAAAAGGCCATTACGGGTTGTTCGGATAAATTGAAATAAAAGGGTCATCAAGTCACTTAATCCTCTTAAACCGATTGAGAAGCCATAATAACTATCTCCTAAAACTCCAATGATGTAGAGAATTAGACTCAAGAACAATACTTGAGTGATGGAGAAAACCTTAAGTAAGGATGTGACGATAACTAAACCAATGATAGAGGCTAATAGATACCATAAATGAAGAAACGATCCTTCAAAGAAAAAACTTCGAGGTAAAGATATCCATAGTGGTTCTGCGTTTGGAAAGTGTGTGAGTTCTAATATGATGAGCGGTAAATGAAGCAAGGTCCAGAATAAATACAAGGACACAAGTTTTTTTAAGGTTTTGCGTAAGCGATCAGGGGATATTACCCCATGTGAACTTAACAAGTACCCACTGCATAAAAAGAAGAAGGGTACCACAATGCGTGGAAAGCCATGAATACTGACATGATGAAGAATAGGATGAATGGTTTTAAACGGGGAGAAATGCACCACCATGACAAAAAATGCCATGAGCAGTTTCATGATATTAAGAAAGCGCGTGTCATGAGGATGGTTCATGCTATGATTATCATGGTTTTTGAGGTTGATGTCAAAAGAAATGAGTCCTGTGAAGGACTTAGTGAATTTATTATGTCACTTGAGTTTGTTATATTCATGTATCATTTAAATCAGGATAGAGATAATAGAAACTAATTGATTTTTGTTTTTGGTAAAGTAAAATTATCGCCTTTAAATCATAATCTCAAAACTATATTCTCGATTCATTTTAATATGAATGATGAAACGATTAACCTTTTTTTAAATTCAAATTAATATTGATTGAACACAACATAAACGCTATACTACTTTAGAAGTCATTTAAGGGGGATCAAATGAGTTTTTCAATAATTAAAGTTTCAAATAAGACTTATAGTATGTAAAGTGCATATTTTTTTTAATTACTTCAAAGACCACAAAGTTCTAAAAATATCATTGTGAGAGCATTAAATCAGAGATTGTTTTTACCTGTGATTACAAGGAGGATACATGATGAATACTTACGTCTTGTTAGTACAAAACAATAGTGAACAAAGAGTGAAAGAATATATTAATAGCCGTACTTTTCATGAAGCAATAGTGCCAGTTAAAGTGATGCTACAAAAAAGAAAATCAATGATGACAAAAAAGGAAATAATTCTTTTTCCTCGATATGTGTTTGTAAGAAGTGATTTAGACTCCCAATCTTTTAAAGTTTACACTGAACGTTATCTTGCAGGTTTAAGTGGATTTACTCGTTTAATGACATATGAAGATCATATACCTGCATTAAAGAAGGATGAGTTGAACATTGTTAACTCATTTTTCTCAAACAAAGGTATTGTTGAACCTTCAAAAGGATTTATTAAAAATGAAAGGATTAATATTGTCCAAGGACCATTATTAGGTCTTGAGTCAAAAATCAAGCAAGTCAATTTCATTAAAAAAGAAGTTACTATAACTCTAATGCTCTTTAATGAATTGAAGGAAGTTAAGTTGACTTGTGAGATTCTGACTATGCCTATATAGCAAGAGCAACTATTTCCAAGGAGTTTCAAAAAAACAATCAACTTTTACATTCGCACTTAAGAAAATGTAAAAAGATATGTGAATTAACATGAAATTCTAACTTTTAATGAATGTGTGATAAAATAATCAATAATAGGTAATATTTCATAACAATATGTCATTTAATCGATTACTAGTCATTTCTTACCTTAACACGATATTGAAAGGGAGCATAAGTGTACAAATGAAATCATATCGCTCTTTACTACTATTCGCTATTGACTTAATCATTATTGTATTTATGTATGCATTAGCAACATTAATACGTTTTGATTTTGCTCCAATATCTGTCGTTTACGTATTACGAGTCGTATACTTAACACCTGTCATTGTTTCACTTTATGCAATGGTTTTTATTGCATTTAATATTCATAAAACGCTTTGGACAACTAGTGGGTTATATGAGTTTGTCACTGTGTCTTTTGCTGTTGTCCTTAGTGGTGTTATTTTCTGGTCAATAACTATTCTTCTTGATTTTGAGGTAATGATTCAAGCAATTAATCGCTTGTTTTCATTGCTTGGATTCACGAATGACGTCTCTTCTGTTTTTATTCCGAATGGTGTTCATTTAATTGCAATGCTTTTGAATATTTTGGGCTTGAATACAGCCCGCTTCTCCTATCGAATGTATCGAATGACCATCATTCGATACAAGCAAATGCCTAATTATCCTAGAACTATCATTTATGGTGCTGGAGCTGCGGGACAACTTATTTACAAAGAAGTTTTAAACAACTCACAAATCAGATATAAAATAGTGGGATTTTTAGATGATGATCCTTATAAACATAATACCTATATATCAGGATTACGAGTTTTTGGTGGACGACAACAAATTGAAGATATTGTGAAAGAACTTGAAGTGGATGTCATTATCGTAGCAATACCAAGTGCAAGTATGGATGCAAAAAAGAAAATCATACAAAAAGCATTTTCCACTGGTGTTGAGGTGTTAACCTTACAAGGTGCGGCAAAGTTAATCACAAAAGGAGACATAGTTAAAAGTATTGGTAAAATCTCAATCAATGATGTCTTAGGAAGAACGGAAGTTAAACTAAACAATGTATTGATAAAGAGTGTTGTTTATAATAAAACTGTTTTGGTTACAGGTGCTGCTGGATCAATTGGTTCAGAACTTGTAAGGCAAATTATCCAACTAAAACCAAAAAGTATCGTTGCCATAGATATCAATGAAAATGGATTATATGACTTACAGCAAAACCTAAAAATCAACAACAAGCAATCTTGTGAGGATGTTGAGTTCATTCCTTTGGTGGCCAGCATACGAGATCAAAACAGTATGGATACTCTCTTTCAACAATTTAGTATTGATGTGGTTTTCCATGCTGCTGCACATAAACATGTTCCACTTATGGAGACATCCTATCTTGAAGCAATAAAAAACAACGTCTTGGGATCCTATAAACTCTTCACTGGGGCAAAGAATCATAATGTTCCACTTGTGGTTACCATATCCACAGATAAAGCAGTGAATCCGACTAACATCATGGGTGCATCGAAACGATTGGTTGAAATGATTGCGCAGTCCATGACCATTAACTCAAAAACCAAGTTTGTTTGTGTACGATTTGGGAATGTCTTAGGATCCAATGGTTCAGTCATTCCTTTATTTACAAAGCAAATTGAAGCAGGCGGGCCAATAACAGTCACTCATCCTGACATGATTCGCTACTTCATGAGTATTCCTGAAGCCGTCTCATTGGTCTTGCAAGCAAGCAGCTATGGTGATGGAGGTGAAATCTTTGTTCTTGATATGGGTGAACCTGTTAAAATACTTGATTTAGCTAAGAATATGATTCGATTAGCTGGTCTGAATGAACAAGATATTTCAATTGAGTTCACAGGCTTAAGACCTGGAGAGAAGCTTTTTGAAGAACTACTTCTTGCGGATGAAGGTTTAAAAGAGACAAGCAATGAATTAATTTATGTAGCAAAACCACTTGATATTCATCCTGATATCATAATGGGTTATTTGGAACGACTTGATTCTTTAGTGCAAAAAAGAGTATCTAAGAATGAACTCATTCATGAACTAGAACAAATGATTCCAACCTTTAAACACCAGGAGAATGTATGAATATTTACATTCTCTTCGTCTTAAAAAGGTATGAACATAAGATTAGAGAATTTATCAATGCATATGATGATATGGAAGCCATTGTTCCTTCCAGGATTAAGTTGATTAAAAAGAGAACAGATGTAATTAAAGAGGAACAACTGTTATTTCCAGGATATGTGTTTATAAAAACGAGCAAAGAGACCAAGGATTTTAGAGCCTTTATCCAACATTATGTCTATCCAATTAAAGGATTTATTAAGGTTTTATCCCATGCTGACAAGGATGTCTCTGCTTTATCAGATGAAGAAGTTCGTACAATTACTCCATTCTTTAGGAATGATGGCTTGTTTGAATCATCGGTTGGGTTTGTTAAGGATGATAAAGTCATTGTTACTTCAGGCCCTCTAATGGGACTAGAATCACAAATTAAGTATATTGATCGCCATAAGAAAATGGCTATACTTGAAATTCCCTTGTTTAATGAAGTGAAAGAAGTTAAAGTTAGCTTAGAGATACTTTCTAAGCAATAACAAGCACAACTCATCCTCTTAATGGTTGCCTGGAGCATCTTAAGACGAGTTGGATTACCATTACGACACTGCATGCGAGTCATGTCTGTGGGCGAAGCTGTATCTTAAACTGAATTTTATATTTACCTTAATGTTTACTGTGTTATTGGTTTCATTGTAGACTCCCAAAATAGTAGTTTCTATTTACTTTACAGCATTAAATAGTTGTTAATCATTAATAAGACATTAGATAAGAATTATGTTTTCTATCTTTTGAAGCATGGAGTTGATCTTTAAGATTCCTTTCTAATCAATTTCTTAATGATTATTATCATGATGTTTGTTCAATTTGTATTTAATTTTATCATAATGAATTAATAACCTATTTGAAGAGATACCGTGGTTGCAAATGTAATCAAGCATAGAATTCATCATTTGATTAGTTTTAATTGAGTTGCGTTCTTAAATAATGTCAAAACTTAAAAATTTTTAGATAAATTCATATGTAGATGACAATTTGATAAATCTTGTTTTAAATAATTCATTTGTTAATTTGAATCAAATATTTAAAAGTTGAATTAGACGATGTCAATTTTCAATAATCCATGTTAATATTGGGGATCTATTACGACGTGAGTATGGTGAAAGGATAAACAGGCTGTAAGCCAGTAATATCAAGGGATTAAGGATAATCGTCAAATGTACTAATGTTACAGAAGCATTACACGTATAAGCATCCAATCAACTCATAGATTTGTGCAAGATGTAGTGTATAAAACAGTGATACATACTACATATAGATCAAGAAAATAAGGTGTTCTACACACCACTAATGTACATTTACATAGGGCAGGAGGAACTAACATGGCTTATTTAAAAATCAAAAGATTAATAGATATCATACTTTCTACACTCGGACTTATTATATTATCTCCTGTTTTTTTAGTACTCATTATTGCAATCAAGGTTGACTCCCCTGGACCTGTTCTCTTCAAGCAGAAGAGAGTTGGGATCCATAAGAGTCATTTTCATATATTGAAGTTTAGAACGATGAGAATTGATACACCAAAGGACACGCCAACGCATCAACTAGAGAATCCAGATCAGTGGATTACAAAAGTAGGTAAGTTCCTACGAAAGACTTCTCTTGATGAGTTGCCACAGATCATCAACATCTTTAAAGGCGAGATGAGTATTATTGGCCCTCGACCAGCTCTTTGGAATCAGTATGACCTGATAGAAGAGAGAGACAAGTACGGTGCGAATGATGTACCGGTTGGGCTTACAGGATGGGCGCAGATTAATGGTAGGGATGAGCTTGAGATTGATGTGAAGGCCAAACTTGATGGTGAGTATGCTGAGAAGATTGGTTTTCTGATGGATGTCAGATGCTTCTTTGGGACGATATTTAGTGTTCTGAGAAGTGATGGTGTTGTTGAAGGTGGGACTGGGGTTAAGGCTAAGGCTGGTCAAACATCTCAAGCTTCAAATTCTAATATTGATACAAATAACAAAACAGAGAAATCAAAAATATGAGGCTTATAGATATCAGCAGCATATTAAATACAGCCCACTTGATTGAGGTGACAAAATGAAAAATCTAAAAAATGTTCTAATCACTGGTAAGAACAGTTACATAGGTACATCTCTAGAGAATTGGCTCATGAGAGAACATAATCAATATAAAGTAGATACGGTGGATATGAAAGATGGGTCATGGAAAGAGAAAGACTTCTCTCAGTATGATGTTGTGTTTCATGTCGCTGGGATTGCTCATGTTTCATCTGATCCAAAGATGGAAGACCTCTACTATAAAGTGAATAGAGATCTTACGATTGAAGCTGCTGAGAAGGCTAAGGCAGAAGGTGTAAAGCAGTTCATTTTTATGAGCAGCATCATTGTCTACGGTGACAGCAGCAGTAGCAAACGAGTTATTGATAGAAATACAGTTCCAACGCCAAGTAACTTCTATGGGAACAGTAAGCTGCAGGCAGAGGAAGGTATCAAGCATTTAGAGACTGATGATTTTAAGATTGTGGTTCTTAGACCACCTATGATTTATGGGAAAGGTTCTAAAGGGAACTATCCTAAATTATCTAATTTAGCACAGAAGATACCTGTGTTTCCTGATATCGATAATGAGCGCAGCATGCTTCATATAGATAATCTTTGTGAGTTCATTAAGGTTATGATTGACCATGAAGAAACAGGGATTTACTTTCCACAGAACAAGGAGTATGTGAAGACCAGTGAACTTGTTAGGACGATTGCTGAGGTTCATGGGAAGAAGATTTGGATGATTGGGTGGATGAACTGGCTTATTAGATTGATGTTTGGCAGAGTGGGATTGGTTAATAAGGTATTCGGCAATTTGGTTTATGAGAAGTCCATGAGTGACTATGATAAGGCGAATTACCGAATAAGAGATTTTAGAGAATCTATTGAGTTGACGGAGAAATAATTAGGAAGGGTGGATACGAGCTTGAAAAAACACATATTAGTAATCGCGCAATATTTCTACCCTGAACAGTTCCGAATCAATGACATATGTACTGAGTGGGTGAAAAGAGGATACAAAGTAACGGTAGTTACAGGAATTCCAAACTACCCTCAAGGCAAATATTATGATGGATATGGGCTATTCAAGAAGAGGAAAGAAACCTATAACGGTATGGATATCATAAGAATTCCTTTGGTTCCGAGGGGAAACAATTCAATCATGCTTGCTCTTAATTATTTGTCATTTGTGGTGTCGGGGTTCTTCTGGAAGATGTTTACTAAGATTAAGGCTGATTATGTATTTATATTTGAAGTTTCTCCAATGACTCAGGCACTTCCTGGAGTTTGGTATGCAAAGAAGAGGAAGATTCCTTGTTACTTATATGTTCAAGATCTATGGCCTGAAAATGTTGAAATAATAACTGGAATTAAGAACAAGAAGATTATTGGTGCCATTGGTAATATGGTGGACTACATATATAGAGGCTGTACTAGGATATTTACCACGTCAGAGAGTTTTGTTAAGTCTATTCATGATCGTGGAGTTCCACTAGATAAAATCGAGTACTGGCCGCAATATGCTGAAGATTTTTATATTCCGATTGAGAAAATGAGTATCCCAGAGATACCAAAAGATGATGCGTTCAATATCATTTTTGCAGGGAATATTGGAGCAGCTCAAGGGCTAGATATTCTGCCAAAAGCAGCAGAAATCATAAAGACTAGATCTGAAAAACAGATAAGATTTAATATCGTTGGAGATGGCAGATATAAGAATGAGTTTGTAAACATAGTCAATGTTAAGGGATTGGATGATATGTTTAATTTCATCTCCAAGCAACCGGCAACCAGAATACCAGAGTTCATGGCTGCAAGTGATGCTGCTTTTCTTAGTTTGACGGATAGCCCGTTATTTGCAATGACTATACCTGCTAAGCTTCAATCCTATATGGCTTGCGGCATCCCCAATATCGCATCTGCAGCTGGCGAGACTGCAAAAATTATTAAAGAATCAAATTCGGGTTTATGCGGCAATCCGGGTAATGCAGAAGAACTAGCTGATAATATTATAAAGCTATCAAGCAAGTCCAGAGAAGAACTTATTATACTAGGCGATAATGCTAGGAAGTATTATAATAGTCATTTTAATAAAAATATTCTGCTAGATAAGATGGATATATATTTTAATAAACAGTATGGAGTGGAGGAAAAGTTAAATGTTTAAAGGAAAGACTTTACTAATCACAGGTGGAACAGGATCTTTTGGAAATGCAGTAATGAAAAGATTCTTAAATACAGATATTAAAGAAATTCGTATTTTTTCTCGTGACGAAAAGAAACAAGATGATATGAGAAAACTTTATAAAAATGACAAATTAAAATTTTATATAGGAGATGTTAGAGACCTTGCAAGTGTTAAAAATGCTATGCATGGAGTGGATTATATCTTTCATGCAGCTGCTCTTAAGCAGGTGCCATCTTGTGAGTTCTTCCCTCTTGAGGCAGTAAAGACGAATGTATTAGGAACAGACAATGTGCTTTCTGGTGCTATTGAAATGGGAGTTAAAAAGGTTATATGTCTTTCTACAGATAAGGCAGCCTATCCGATCAATGCAATGGGAATTTCAAAAGCAATGATGGAGAAGGTATTTGTAGCTAAAGCAAAGACTGTTGATTCTGAAAGAACACTTATTTGTGGTACAAGATATGGTAATGTTATGGCTTCAAGAGGGTCAGTAATTCCGTTGTTTATTGATCAGATTAAGAATGGACAACCACTGACAGTAACTGATCCGAATATGACAAGGTTTTTAATGAGCCTAGAAGAAGCTGTAGAGCTTGTTGTATTTGCATTTCAGAATGCTGAAGCTGGAGACATTATGGTTCAGAAGTCACCTGCATCAACTATCGGAGACTTAGCTCAAGCAGTTAAAGAACTATTTAATGCTGACAATGAAATCAAAGTAATCGGTACACGCCATGGAGAAAAGCTTTATGAAACGCTCCTTACAAAAGAAGAGCATGTTGTAGCAAAAGATATGGGTGGATTCTATAGAGTACCTGCAGATAAGAGAGATTTAAACTACGACAAATATTTCGTTGAAGGAGATCAAAAGCTTTCATCAGAAGATGAGTACAACTCTCATAATACAGAGCGACTCAACATAGAGCAGATTAAAGAAAAGCTATTACAGCTTGATTATGTAAGAGAACAATTGGAAAGTTGGGATAGATAATGAAGATTTTAGTCACAGGGGCAAAGGGCTTCATAAGTAAAAACTTAATATCTAAGTTGAGAAATCGAAAGTATGATGATATTTATGAGTATGACAGAGATACAGATCCTTCATTACTTGATCAGTATTGTAAAGAAGCTGATTTTGTATTTCATCTTGCTGGAGTTAACCGTCCAAAAGAACAATCTGAGTTCATGGAAGGTAACTTTGGTTTTACCTCCAATCTATTAGATTCTCTTAAAAAACACAACAACACCTGCCCGGTGATGATTTCGTCTTCCATTCAATCTGAGTTAGATAATCCTTATGGTGAAAGTAAGAAAGCAGGGGAAGATCTCTTATTTACTTACGGCAAAGAAACTAGGGCTAAAGTTCTTGTTTATAGATTCCCTAATGTTTTCGGGAAGTGGTGTAGGCCTAATTATAATAGTGTGGTTGCTACATTTTGTTATAATGTTGCTCATTCTTTGCCTATTCAAGTGAATGATCCAAGTGTAATAATGAACCTTGTTTATATAGATGATGTGGTTAACGAACTCATTAATGCGCTAGAGGGAAAAGAAAATAAAATAGGCCCATTTTGTGAAGTGCCTGTGGTACATACAATTACTCTTGGTGAAATAGTAGATTTGATTTACTCGTTCAAGAATAGTAGAGAAGATAGATCAGTTCCAAACATGGCTGATGCATTTACTAAAAAACTGTACAGTACATATTTAAGCTACTTGCCAGAAGACAAATTCACTTATTCCTTAAAGATGAATGTGGATCAAAGAGGGTCTTTCACCGAGTTCATCAAAACGCCTGATCGTGGTCAAGTGTCAGTTAATATATCTAAACCTGGAATTACAAAGGGAAATCATTGGCACCACACGAAGAATGAGAAGTTTCTAGTCGTCAGCGGTAAAGGGGTTATTCGGTTTAGAAAAATAGATTCAGATAAAGTCATAGAGTATTTGGTAAGTGGTGAAAAGATGGAAGTTGTCGATATACCAACAGGATACGCTCATAATATTGAAAATGTTGGAAACGTGGATTTGATAACAATAATGTGGGCTAATGAAACTTATAATCCAAAGAACGCAGATACTTATTATTTGGAGGTATAACTGATGAAAAAACTAAAAGTTATGACAGTCGTTGGTACAAGACCAGAAATAATAAGACTGTCAGCTGTTATAAATAAACTAGATGAATCAAAAGCGATTGAACATGTTCTTGTTCATACAGGACAGAACTATGACTATGAACTGAATGAGGTGTTCTTTAATGACTTCAATTTAAAGAAGCCTGATTATTTTCTAAATGCTGCAACGGGAACTGCTGTTGAAACAATAGGAAATATTCTGGTTAAAATTGATCCAATACTTGAAGAAGTAAAGCCTGATGCATTTCTTGTGCTTGGTGATACAAATAGTTGCTTGTGTGCGATAGCTGCAAAGAGAAGACATATCCCTATTTTCCATATGGAAGCAGGAAATAGATGCTTTGATCAGAGAGTGCCTGAAGAAACTAACAGAAAGATTGTAGACCATACAGCAGATATTAACCTAACTTATAGCGATATTGCTAGAGAGTACCTTTTAAGAGAAGGTCTTCCTGCAGACAGAGTAATTAAGACTGGCAGCCCAATGTTTGAAGTTCTTAATTCTAAAAAAGAAGACATTGAAAAATCGGATGTACTTGAAAGATTAGGGCTAGATATAGAAAAATACTTTGTTGTTTCTGCACATAGAGAGGAGAATATCAGCTCTGAACAAAATTTCATGGATTTAGTCGAAAGCTTAAATGTGATAGCAGATAAATATCAGATGCCATTGATTGTTAGCACACATCCAAGAACTAGAAAAATGATTGAAGCAAAAGGAATTGAATTCAACCAATTAGTTAAGACCATGAAGCCGCTTGGGTTTAACGATTATGTTAAACTTCAGAAGTATGCTAAGGCTGTTTTAAGTGATAGCGGCACAATCAGTGAAGAATCATCTATTCTTGGATTTAGAGCACTAAACATTAGACAAGCATATGAAAGACCTGAGGCAATGGAAGAAGCGTCAGTGATGATGGTTGGACTTAAGAAGGAAAGAATTCTTCAAGGATTAGAAGTGCTGGAGACACAAGAAAAAGATACTTTAAGATTGGTTGAAGATTATAGTATGCCAAATGTATCTGATAAGGTGTTGAGAATTATCTTGTCTTACACAGATTATGTAAATAGAGTTGTTTGGGGGAATCTAGATACTAAAACAAGTAGAGTGAATAAAAATGAGTAGCATTTGTTAGCGAAGGGAAGATTAGATGAGTAAAATTCTGCTAAAAGAAAAGTTGGATAACTCCATATATAGAACATATAATAGGATTTCCAAAATTCAATTTATTTTTTCGAAGTATAGAGAAATCGTTAAAGAGAATAAAAAGTTCCATAATATTCATCAAGGGAAAAGATGTTTTATTTTGGGAACTGGTCCATCGTTAAGAGAAGTAAGTCCCGAATTATTAAAGGATGAGATTTTATTCGGGGTAAATTTTTTATATAATAGTGATTTTTTAGACGGGATAACTCCTTCTTATTACTGTTTATACGATCAAATTTTTCATACAACACATATTGAAGAAACAAAAAGGCTGATAAACTTGTTTCCAGAAACAATATTTTTCATGCGCACTAAAGCGTATAAAAACATAAAAGAGAAAATGGAAGCAAATAGTAATATTCATTTTCAGCATTGTAACTTATATCAATTTAAAGACTTCATTGAAGTTGACATGGATAAGAGCATTACTGCCCCATTTAATGTGTTGCTTGGTTGCATTCAAACAGCAATATACATGGGGTTTTCAGAAATTTACTTATTAGGTAGTGACTTCAATTCATTTGCAACACCAAAGGTACTACATTTTTATGACATGAAAAATGTATCTTTAAGAAACAGAAGTCTAGGTGATGAATTGAAAGAATATTCAACTGTATCATTTCATCATTATGCTTTACAGAAATATGCAAATTCTAAAGGGATTAAAATAATGAATCTTACTGAAGACAGTTTACTTGATGCTTATCCCAAAGAGAAACTTGAAGTTGTACTTAAAAGATAATCAAATTATTTAGGCTAGGAGAGTAAGATGAAACTAAAAATTAAAAAAAATAAGATTACAAAATCACATGTTGCTAGCCTATTTATTCAACTTTTTTACTTTCTTTACTTTATTAGAATGATAATAGGTACATCTAGCATATACGGCATAACAACATACGTGTTAATGAGTTTAATCGGTATAGGTAGTTTTGCTTATGTTGTGACTACACAAAAATTTCATAGTAAAACAAAAATAATTGTATTCTTCTTTGCGTTTTACTTATTTGGTCTAGTATCTTCTGTTTATACTAGTAACTACAGGGTACAGGATTATTTGATCATAGTACAGTATTTCGGTATAGCATTATTACTATTTAGGTACGGAACAAAGTTCTCGATAAATAAGTTCTTTTTTATGTTTTATGTTCTGTATTTTGGCGCCAATATGCTTGCTGGGATACATCCCGATAATGTGTTTATTGGTTTTAGTAGAAATAACATACCGGTTACTTTGTTGATTCAGTCGGTATTATTATATGTGTCTATGTTTGAAAATAAGAAACAAATAAAAATATATCCTGCGTTAACTGTATTATTATTTTCAATTTGGACTATAGGTAGGAGTGGAATTTTCACGTCACTTCTTATGTTAATATTAATAATTCTATACATTCAGTTTGAAAGTGAAAAGAAAAACTTGAAAATTATATATTTATCGTTCTTGATTCTAATAGTTTATTCTGTAATTTCGGTATTCTTTTATGAGGAGTTAATTGAACCAGCTTTAGCTAGATTATTCAGACTAGGAATAACTGATAGTCATAGAAGAAGTATAGTAGTAGAGTATTTAAATCAATGTAAAATTTCCTTTTATGCATTGTTTTTTGGTGTGAACATTAATCAAAATTTGCTGTTTTCTGTTTATGGATATAATCTACATAATTCATATCTTAGACTGCATGCTTATCACGGGTTACTAGGGTTTATAATGATATTTATTTTCAGTTTTAGGTCAATTTCTAAGTTTTTCATTCATAAATATTTTTTGTTTTTCATACTATCAGTGATTCTTTTGATACGAGGAGTTACAGATATTGTGGCTTTTCACGGACCATTTGATCCGTTATTATATTATTTCATATTCAAAAGTTTTAACATTCAACCGAAACTAACAAAGAAAACTCTTAAGGGGGTAAACAATAATGTTACTAGCAATTAATGGAGGAAAACCAACAAGAAGCGATTTTATACCTTATGGAAAGCAATACATTGACGATCAAGATATCAAATCTGTTAATGAGGTATTACAATCTCCGTATCTTACAACTGGTCCAAAAGTAGATGAGTTTGAAAAAAAACTCTGCGAACTTACAGGTGCAAAATATGCAGTTGCTATTTCAAATGGAACTACTGCACTTCATGCTTCATGTTATGCAGCTGGAATTACTAAAGGAGACGAGGTAATAACTACCCCAATTACATTTGCTGCATCCGCAAATTGTGTATTGTATTGTGGGGGAACTCCTGTATTTGCAGATATTGATCCAGAAACATGGAACATAGATCCTGAAAAAATTGAAGAGAAAATTACAGCAAAGACTAAGGCAATTATTGCAGTTGATTTTACTGGACAGGCTGTACAAATCAATGAAATTAAAGAAATCTGCAAAAAACATAATTTAGTTTTCATAGAAGATGCAGCCCACTCTATAGGAACCAAGTATAATGGAATACCTGTTGGTGCACATGCAGATTTCACAACGTTTAGCTTCCACCCGGTAAAAACAATTACCTGTGGTGAAGGCGGCGCAGTTTTAACAAATAACGAGGAATATTACAATAAAATGCTTTTATTCCGTTCTCACGGAATTACAAGAGACGAAAAATTACTAACTCACACACCATTTAACGGCTACAACGAGCAAATCGAGTTAGGTTATAACTTTAGAATGACTGATTTTCAAGCAGCACTAGGAACTAGTCAATTAAGAAAGTTGAATCAGTTTTCAAATAGAAGAAAAGAAATCGTAAGTAAGTATAACGAAGCCTTTTCTAAAATTCCAGAGATAACAATTCAAAAAGAGATTAAGGAATCTGATACCACTAGACATTTATATATTATTAGATTGAAATCTGATAAGTTAAAAGTTGGCAGGGATGAAATCTATAAAGCTTTGAATGCAGAAAATGTCGGTTTGCAAGTACATTATCTACCGGTATATTTCCATCCTTATTATCAAGAACTAGGATATAAAAAAGGATTATGTCCAAACGCAGAAGCATTATATGAAGAGATTATAACTATTCCGCTTTATTATTCATTATCAGATGAGGATGTCTATAGTGTAATCGAAGCTGTAAATAAAGTAATAGATTATTACCGAAAGTAGGTAAGTACATGAAAATAGGAGCAATTATTCAAGCAAGAATGGGTTCTACAAGGTTATCTGGAAAGGTCATGAAAGACCTAGAAGGAAAAACTGTCTTAGAGCATGTGATAGAAAGAGTTAGACAATCAAAAATGATTCATGAGATAATTATTGCAACAACAACACACGACAGGGACGATGTAATTGAAACTGAAGCGTTAAGATGTGGCGTGAAAGTTTTTAGAGGTAGTGAAGATGATGTCTTATCAAGATATTATTATGCGGCTAAAGAGAATGGCTTAGCTGTTGTTGTTCGCATAACATCAGATTGCCCTTTGATAGATCCCAAAGTATTGGATGAAGTTATTCAGTGTTATTGTAATAATGATTATGATATTGTCTCCAATGCAGGATCAGATCTATCTAAAAGGACATACCCAAGAGGATTAGATACAGAAGTTTTTTCGTTTAAAGTATTAGAAAATGCTTTTATTAATGCTAAAGAGACATATCAAAGAGAGCATGTGACGCCTTTCATTTATGAAAATTCTATCGGTGTTTACTACTATAAGAATGATATCGATTATTCCAAACATCGTTGGACGCTTGATACAGATGAAGACTTTAAGCTTATATCTGAAATTTACAAGCATTTATATAATGGAGAGCATGATTTCTATTTAAGTGATATTGTTAAGCTATTTGAAACAAAGCAGGGACTTTTTGATATTAATGCTCACATAGAACAGAAAAAATTAAAAAATTAGGATTGATAAAAATGAAAGTTAAAATATTTACAGAAGGTGGAAAAGATATAGGCTTAGGTCATATTTCAAGGTGTTCCTCTTTGTATAATGAGATTATTAATAGAGGTGTTTTGGTCGATTTCATAGTCTATGGAGATATTGCAGATTTAGGCTTTCTAAAGGGTATAAACATCGTTAATGAAAATTGGTTAGATAAAGAATATTTAATGAATACCTTATCAGCAAATGATTATGTAATTGTTGACTCCTATAAAGCCACTAAAGAAATCTATGAAATTATTTCAAAGAACTCAAAACGAGCACTATTCATTGATGATATAGGTAGGATAGCATATCCTGAAGGAATTATTGTAAACCCATCTTTAGATTCTAGTCATATCGATTACTCACATTCTTCAAATAGTATTCTATTATCTGGACCAGAATATGTGATTTTAAGACAGCAGTTTAGGGGTGTGAAAAGAGAAGGTATCTCAAATGAGGTTAAAAGAGTTCTGATTATGATGGGCGGAACCGATATCAGAGGATTAACTCCTTTGATCATTGATAATATTTGTAGAAACATTTTAGATATAGAATTCTATATTGTGACTGGTTCTGAAGATATGGAGAAAATCAAGTCGCAGATTTCTAAACCGAATAATATTACTTTCCATAACAATCTAGATGCAACTCAAATGATGGAGTTAATGATAAGTTCTGACTTAGCTATTACTGCAGCAGGTCAAACCATTTATGAGTTGTTAGCTACACAGACACCTTTTATTCCAATTAAAGTAATAGAAAACCAAGAAAATAATATAAAATCATTGTTAGAATACAATCCTGAGCAGATTGTATTAAAATATAATGGTTCAGGTTTTTTAAGCAGCTTGAATAATGCGTTAGAAATATATAATGACGTCGAATATAGAAAAAACTATAACCGGAAATATACAGATCTTGTAGACGGATATGGCTCTAGGAGAATAGTAGATTATTTATTAAAAGATACAGATAAAGAGCATAAAATAAATTTGAGGAAAGTCAAAGCAGAAGACATCAAGGATGTGTTTGATTTATCGAACCAAGATTACGTGAGACTATACTCTATTAATAAAGATAAAATTAAATGGGTTGATCATGTTAAGTGGTTTAATTCAGTTCTTGAAGATGAAAGAACAGTGTTTTATGTAGTAACCGATAAAAATGAATCTTTTCTTGGTCAGATTCGATACAAAATAATTGAAAACAGTGCAACGGTCAGTATAAGCTTATCAGAAAAATTGAAAGGAAAGGGTCTTTCAAAGGAGATATTAAATAAAAGCATTAAAAAAATATTTGACGAAGAACAATCTGTAAAAGATATTATTGCTTTTGTTTCTGAAGATAATATCGCTTCAAAGAAAATATTTGAAGGACTTAACTTTAAGAGACACAAGGATGAAGATAGTATGATGAAGCTTATCCTAAAGAAGGAGGTTTTTTATGTTAATTGATAAATTTGACATTAATGAAAAGATATTTATTATTGCGGAATTATCAGCAAATCACGGACATGATATCAATATTGCGAAAGATACAATAAAAGCAGCCAAAGAAGCAGGGGCTGATGCAATTAAGATACAAACATACACAGCTGATACGCTTACTATTGATTGTGATAATGAGTATTTTAAGCTTGATAGTGGGACTATCTGGGATGGACGTACTCTTTACGACTTATATAGTGAAGCATACACTCCATGGGAATGGCAAAAAGAATTGATGGAGTATGCCAATAGCATAGGTCTTATTTTCTTTTCCACTCCTTTTGATAAAACAGCAGTAGATTTTCTTGAGGAATTAGATGTACCTGTTTATAAAGTCGCATCATTTGAAATTATGGATATTCCATTAATTGAATACATCGCATCAAAAGGAAAACCAATGATTATGTCTACAGGGGTTGCTTCATTAAGCGATATTGAAGAAGCTGTTAATGCTTGTAAACGTATGGGGAATGATCAAATTATTTTACTAAAGTGCACATCCTCATATCCAGCAAAAATTGAAGATGCTAATTTAAAGACAATACCGAATATGAAAGAAACGTTTAGTGTTGAAGTAGGATTATCGGATCATACATTAGGTATAACCGCTCCTGTTGTGTCTATTGCGTTAGGTGCTCGTGTAATTGAGAAACACTTCATATTAGATAAAGCGATCGGAGGACCAGATTCTAGTTTCTCCTTAGAACCTAATGAATTTAAACAAATGGTAGATGCGGTTAGAAGTGCTGAAAAAGCAATAGGAAATGTCGATTATAGTATGACTGAGAAAAAGAAAAACAGCAGGCTACTTGGCAGATCACTGTTTGTTGTAAGAGATATCAAAGCTGGAGAAAATTTCACCGATGAAAATGTGAGATCCATTAGACCTGGGAATGGATTGCATCCAAAGTATTATAATGATATTGTTGGTAAAAAATCAAATTTTGATATTGAAAGGGGGACTCCTCTTAAGTGGAAACACATTAGATGATTTGAGTCCTATAAGTATATAGAAATTATGAAGAAGACCGCTTTAACAATCATGATAATCACTCTAATCTCAAAAATATTTGGATTCGGGAGAGATATAATATTATCATATTTTTATGGAGCTTCAAATATAAGTGATGCCTACTTGATTTCACTTACTATACCTAGTGTTATATTTGGACTTATAGGAACTGGAATAGTTACAGCTTATATACCGATGCAGAGTAGAGTTAGTGATGAATTCGGCATTGAAGAGGGAGATAAATTTACTAGCAATTTTATCAATATTATCATGGTGTTTGTTTCAATATTTTTCGTGTTTGGTTTGGTATTTACTGAGCCTCTTATAAAATTATTCGCTTCTGGTTTTACTAACGATACCTTTACATTATCTATTGTTTTTACTAGAATCAGCCTTGCGGGAATGTATTTTACGGCTTTGGTAACGATTTTTTCTGGATATCTTCAGCTCAAAAATAATTATGTTATACCAGCTTTAGTAGGTATACCTCTGAACAGTATAGTTATCATCTCTATCATACTCGCATCAAGAGGTAATCATTTGATTCTTGCAATAGGGACTCTTGTTGCTACTGCATCACAAGTTATTTTAATGTTACCTTTTATTAAGAAAGCTAAATTCAAATATACGGCATTATTAGCTTTTAAGGATTCAAGGATCATTAAAACCATTTATATTGCTATACCAGTAATCATGGGAACTTCCGTAAATCAGATCAATATCCTTGTGGATCGAACTTTAGCATCATCAATTGCAATTGGTGGTATATCATCACTCAATTATGCAAATAGACTAAATTTATTTATTCAAGGCTTATTTGTCACTTCAATAATCACTGTAATGTATCCTCAAATATCATCTTTCGCAAGTAATAAGAATTACGAAGGTATAAAGAAATCTTTAAAGGAATCGATAAATATAATCACAATTTTTGTTTTACCTATAACAATAGGCACTATGATTTTCAGTAATCAAGTGGTTTTAATGCTTTTTGGTAGAGGAGCTTTCGATGAAATTGCAATTCAAATGACCTCTACGGCTTTGTTTTTTTATGCTTTAGGGATGTTGGGATTTGGATATAGAGAAGTCTTAGCAAGAGGGTTTTATTCGATGCAAAATACTAAGACCCCGATGTTAAATGCAGCTTTAGGCATGCTATTAAATATTATACTTAATATAATATTGTCACGATACCTTGGAATAGGAGGGTTAGCTTTAGCTACTTCTATCGCGGCTACATTCACTACATTCCTCCTATTCATCAGTCTACGTAAAAAAATAGGACCATTCGGCATGAAGCAAATCAGCATTTCATTCCTAAAAATCCTATTCGCTTCCTCTCTAATGGGCGGATTAGCTAAACTGACCTTTATTTACTTAACAGCTTCTTTATCTCAGAACCTTTCGCTTCTAATGGCAATCAGTGTTGGAGCAGTTTCATATTTTGTGATTATCTACTTTATGAAAATTGAAGATGTTGACGTAATCGTTGGAGCAATTAAAAAGAAGTTTGGAAGAGGAGCTGCTTAATAGAAGTATTAAAATATGTTACCACTTCCCCAGAACACAAATCTCCAACCATCCCAACTCCCCAAGAAACTTTTCATCCACATAAGTAAATTTTGGGAATCTTTCATGAGGCTTAGAAGTAATAAGGGTTACATCAACTAAAGCTTAGATTTGAGAGGTGCCGGGCACGGACAAGTGGACAAGTTGATTAGGGTGATGGAGAGATGAGCAGCTATACAGAATAAACAGATAGGCAAATAGGCTGGTATCAAGATCGGTAGTGACGGTGGGTTTTCAGATAGGTCATGATTACATTGACATCCCAGATAAGTTTGATCAGTTTGACACCTGGATGTGCTGTGAAAGAGAACGGGCATTTTTAGAAGCAGAGATGTCCGTTTTTTTAGAAGATGAGTTTACAGAATATTGTATTAATGGGTGAGCTGAGAAAGATGAGGGGGACAGATAATGAGAGCATTATTATCAGAAGTAAATTTGGATACAGGTGAATTAATCACTTTAGATGGTGAAAAATATCTCGTAAATCCAGGAGATCTACCGACCTGCTGTACATGGACACCAACAGCTGAGCTAGAAATTAATACGAGTAAAGGATACATAAAGAACTTGGAATGTGATGTAGTTATTGAGCTAATTTAACAAGGTGGGAGATTAAATGGATGATAAATTCAAGAACTTATTAGGGGAATTTGGTAAATTCACACTTCCAAAGATTGAACCTGTGATACCAGCATATGAGATTTTAGATCCAAACAGAAAAAAATATCATTCACCAGAAGAAATTCTTGATGAAGATAGTGATGAATTTGACCGTCCTGACTTTTCAAATTGGGAATGCAAAATATGTGGAGAGCAAATCGAAGAAGGGTACTTTTGGTATTATCTCAGGAATGGAAGAGATGAAACAAAATCAATAGCTGTTTGTTCGAATGCGTGTCTTGATAAGTTGATCAAAAGTGGAAATTATGACAGCTACGAAATTTATGAATATTCAAGATGCACAGCGTATCACAAGTGTGAAGAAATTGGGAATTTAAGAGGTATATGTGAGACAGTTGAAAATAAGACATATCGATCAATTATGCCGATAATTTCCCGAAACCACTGTGAACCTGCTCAGGCAGGAACAATCTTGTCCACTCATAAGCTTACAGAAGTTCTGAAGGACTTCTCAAAACAGACTGAACAACAATATATATCAAACAAAGAAATGATGGAGCAAGGAGCAAAAGAATCAGCCAAGCAGTTTAAAATTACAACATGGATGACGGTTCTAGTGATTATACTAACTGTTGTCAATTTAGTCCCAACATTTATTAATTGGGGTTCTAATGATTATTCTGATTTGATTACTTGAATGTTTCAAAGGTTTCTGTTAATATCTATTAGAAATAGGGGGCATATTAATGCAAAATCAACAATATGAAGAAGAAATCAGTCTTTTAGAGCTTCTTGATGTTCTTCGCCGTAATCTAAAATTAATTACCATGCTTATAATTCTTGGATTGCTGAGTTCAATAATTCTTTCAGGAATTTCTTTTTATCGAAATAGAGAAGTCAACTCCTATTCTGTAGAAACACAAATTATTCTAAGTGGATCACTCAATAACGAACAAGGAATCACACTCATAGTAAATACTTTGTCCCATGTTAGTTCACTAAACTCAGCACTAACAACACTTAAGATTGAAAATTCCAATTATAAGCTAACATCACAATATGATTCAGATTCAGGGCTATTAGCTTACAAAGTTGAAGGATCAAACAGTGAAACTATTACTCAGATTTCTACTGAAATCTTTAAACTTGTTAAACCAATTATTGAAGGGGCATTTCCATCCGTTGAAATTCGTGAATTTCAAACCAGTGAACCAGTCTTAGTGCCAAAGATTAATGAGAATAACGTTAACTGGTTAATGAACATTATTCTAGGAATCATTCTATCTGGTATGTTCGCAGTGTTTTATGTCTTTGCTGTCTACTTCATGTCACCTTATATCATTACAGACAATGATTTTGAAAGTCTTTTTGATTCTAAAGTGTTAGGAAAGTTTACTGGAAAAACACCTAAATCAAAACTTAGAAAATTACTTGAGGTACGCTAATGAAACTACTGGATAAAATCACTCAAAAGGATGTAAACCTCAATAGAAGTGAAGAAATTAGACGAGTAAGAACGCTACTTCTTCAAAATGAAGAAGTAAAAGTTGTGCATTTCATTAACTCAATACCTAGTCAATCCATCTCAAAAGTCATTCTTGATGTCGCAAAAAGCTTTTCTATTATTGGAAAGAAGACAGTGTTTGTCAACATCAATCTACTTCAGAAATTTGAGAACATGACAATTGATGAAGAAACAGTATTCAATGGTATTGAGAAATACTTATTCAATCAATCCACACTCAATCAATTACTCATTCATCAGAGTGAGAATTTTGATGTTATCACAAATAAAGATACCTTTGATAACTCAACTGATTTACTCAATGAGAAGCAACTTGAAGTACTCATCAACAACTTAAAAAATAATTATGATTATGTCTTCCTTGCAACACCTTCTCTAAGTGAATGCTATGATGCACTTATTGTAGGCAAATTCTGTGATGGTATATTATATGTGAAAGAAGATAGAAGACCATCTAAATCAGTTCTTTCTAAACATGCTTCACTCATTAAAGAACTCAATAAACCATTGGTTGGATTACTTATTTCAAATATTGAAGTTTAATGTCAATCCATGGGAGGGGTAACATGAAAAAAATCTATTATACTTATGCAGCACTTGGGCTATCTTTATTACTTGGGATCGTGATTTTAGTGAGAATGAATACACCAAAAGAACCTACTGATAACAATCCTCCTACAAATGATTTACCAACTGATCCTGTGGATGAAGAACCTGTTTTAAGACAACCATTCAATGGTCGAGAAATTGAAGCAGAAACATCCTATAAAGCTTTCGCAATCATGATTGAAAACACTGCAGCCGCACGACCTCAATCAGGCATAGCAGAAGCAGACATTGTTTATGAGATATCCGTGGATGGTTGGGCTATCTCACGTTTTATGGCCATTTTCAGTGAAACACATCTAACTAAGGTAGGACCAGTACGAAGTGCACGGGTTCCATTTGCTGAGTTATTAAAAGAACTTAAACTGCCATTTGCACATTATGGGTCAGCAGAAGTCGGTGAAGGGGATGCTTTATCCATTTTAAGAACGATTAACCTACCAATACGCTTTGATGGTCACAAAGGACTCAATGCTGAATTTTACTCAAGGGATAACTCTAGAAGTGCTCCACATAATGCCTATTTTAATGCTGAAGCTGCATTAGTTAAGATTCCTCTAAAAGATTATGAACCACGATTTAAGTTTGATTCAAGTACCAATGTCAATGATCGAAAAGTGAGTGAAATTAGATTTAATTACTCATCTAGTAATCAGATAACATACATTTATGATATAACTCTCGAAGTATATAAACGTTTTATTAATGAATTGCCAATGATGGATGACTACACCAATAATCAGGTCACTGTAACTAATATTGTCGCTCTACACGCTCCACATCGTGATGTGGAAAGAGTTCGATATGTTTTGGTCGATTTTGTTGGAGAAGGTAAAGCTGAATTCTTCATGAATGGACAATACGAAGAAGGAACATGGAAAAAAGCAACAGCTACTTCCAAAACTCAATACTTTGATTCCGTCGGAAGAGAAATCACATTCTTACCTGGAAACACTTGGATTCAAGTTGTCCATCCAAACATTGAAATACTCAAAGATTCTGAGAAGTAACTAAGCCTGAATCATTTCAGGCTTTTAACATATTATTAAAGGTAGGTATACAATGAACTATACAAACCAAATCATAGAATGGATTAAAAAAAAATATCCCCATGAAGTGGAATTCAATTAAGCAATGCATGATGTATTAAGATCTCTCAAGTATGTTTTGGATGAACACGAATAGAAGTTACTTAAAAATGCTTTATTAGAGTAATTAGACACGCCGGAAAGAGTTATCGTCTTTCGTGTACCTTGGATCAATGATCAAGGTCAAGTGAGGGTGAATACAGAATATCGAATACAGTTTTACAGCGCTATAGGATCTTATAAAGGTGTCATACGTTTTAATCCTTCAGTAAACTTAGTAGTATAAATTGAATAGATCGCCAAATCAGAACCATCGCATCGGACATTGAGAGCCATTTCATCGCAAAGATGGAGCCACTCCTAAGGAATGGCTCATTTTTATTGTTTACTCAATGATTGATCGCATGGATTCACCTTTAAGAATAAGTTGATGGGACTTTGGAATAATTCTATCCAGTATCGAGTCAGCATAGCGCTACTTCCTAAACGACGATGCCATTCTTCAATATCCATCTTTGAACAGAAAAGAGTGGAGCGATCACACGAACGCTTTTCAATGACTTCCATTAAATCCTGCTGTTCATGCTAGGTCGTAGTACTTAATACGAAGACTTCAATGATGGTGACATCAAGTTTTCCAAGCTGCTTCAAACATTGACTATAATTGCCTTGAATTTTGCTTATTTCCAAGTCTGATAAAAGTTCAATTATTAGGGTGTATTTGACGGTAAACCCGATTCGCAAGCATGAACTCCTAAAGCGTTAGCGAAAAATGATTAATTCCTTGGTGCACCTAGAAGGATGACGTTACGACGATTTGATATGTATTGATTCGTTTTAAGTTGTTCAATAACACTCATATTAATCTTTCTTTCAGGGTTAGGAATAAGTTCACTTAAACGAGCACGACTATCTGAAAAACGTGCTTTTTTAATAAAACATCTGACAGTGCTATTCTTTCGACTCGTATACTCCTCATCAATTAAGTGTTTGAGTGTTTCGAGTGTACTCATCTCACATAAATGATTTGAGTTCATTAGTTTGTCCAATTCATCAGCCATAACAGGTAATCGCATTTCACGCAGTCGTCTAATCATTGTAAGGTGGTCAATCTATTCTGGAATAATATTGTCCTCCTCTAGCAAACGCATTTTTCCTTTTGAGTACCTTCAAATACTGTCGATCTTATCTTAACCATTTTGAAGTAGTGTTTTAAGATGCTTATAGCGAGAATACTGATCTTTTTCAAGCATCAGTCGGCATGCATTCTCCAATCGTTCCACAGAGTAGAGTTGTGCCAACTTTAAATTGAAGCCGCTGTTTTGTATCCTTGTGCTTCTACTTTAACAAGGTTCAAGTGATGTTTAATGACTTGAGTTATATTGGGACCAAGTTGAATTGCATCTTGAATGAATCGTTGTTTCAACCATGACTGATGAATTTGACTTTGCGGTGGCACATGAGCAGCCAAAATTGTGGTTCCACTTATAATGGGATATTTTCTGTGTTGAGCAATCGTTTTACCTAAAGCAATCACCTCGATAGAATCAGGATAGATTTTGACATCAATTTCCTGCCCAATCCAACGATAAGGAACAAAATAGTAACGTTTTTCAACCTGGATATGACTGTTGGTTTGAACTTTCGATTTACGCCACTAAGCCAATGCGTAAGGAGTACTTGGGTGAGGTAAAAGTCTGTTTCGCTCCAAGTGAGCAAAACTTTCGAACCGTGACCCTGATTTCTTTTGAAACAGTTTACGATTAAACTCATCAAGAGTTTTTAGTAGTTGATCATTGTATTCTTCTAGAGTGAAGAATTGCTGATGACGCAAGCGTACAAGAATGAATCGTGGGAGTTGATTAACACTGTTTTCTACACTCGCTTTATCTTTAGGTTTACGAACATGTGTTGGCATGGTAACACAACCATAATGTTCAGCCATTTCACGATAACTTTCATTAAGAATGGGGTCTTCATATTTAGGGTGTTTGATAATCGCTGTCTTAAGGTTGTCAGGAACAAGGATTTTCGCTAACCCACTAAAAGTGTGAAACATTCGCACATGGGCATCAATCCAACTTGCTTGTCTTTGGTCAGGACAAGCTCGTGCAAAAGCATACCCACTGAATGGTAACACTGCGACAAATAATGAAACAGTAACATCCCCACCATGATCACTGTCTTGATACTTTACAGGAGTCCCTGCCCAATCCACTTCAATTCTTTCGCCTGGTTTGTGTTGAATCACATCAGTGAACTGATGAGTATTTAAGTATTCATTGAAATACTTCTTAAACTGTGTCATTTGAGTGTAAATGTGATGGTTTTTGCAACAGATTTGAATATATTCCACCCAAAGCAGTTGCATTGTTACTTCAGGTTGAGTGAGTTCTAATGCTAACTTTTCATAGTCAGGTAACTCATACTGCAGCTCTCGTTTAGATTTCTTATATTCAATTAATTCCTGAACTTGTTCATCATCAAACTCCTTGAGTTGAAGATAATCTAATCTCTTTAAATCCAACATCTTAAACACCTTTTGTACCGTATTTCGTGACATACGGCACTGCTTCGCAATCATTCTTTGACTTAGTCCAAGCGGTCGCAAGTGTGAAACTTCTTTAATGTTATGCAACTTTTGCATCCTCCATAATGCACAAAAAAGTTGCACGGATATTTTCTGTGCAACTTAACTGTACGATATATAATTATAGCTCTCAATAAGCGATGAACTGGTTTTATTTGAACGATGAGATGGCTCTAACTAAAACGACGCTGTGTATTAGTTAGGTGACGTAAACATTAAATCATATCTTAAACGTCACCAAAGCTTTAAGAATCATTCTACAACTAGGTGACATAGTCATCTATGAATCCACTTTCCATCCAGTAGTAACTCAAAATTTATCTTTACCATTATTTGAAACACATTCATCTTTATAATGCCCACAAAACTTTAAAGTAGATACTTTACAGAAAGAATAAACCTTCAAGATAAAAAGAATACCTTAGAAAACATTACAAAGATAGTCTTTGGTATAGATGAAGAAAGCACACATGAGATCACCAAATTCTAACAAACCAATATCAAAGCCAAAGTCCATTCAGTCAGTAGTATTAAAGATATGAAAGTTGCTAAAGTGGTAGAAAATGCCCAACGAGACATCAACATTGCCTTCCTCAATGAATGTGCCATGGTCTTTGAAAAAATGAATATTGATACCCTAGAAGTCATTGAAGCTATGAATACGAAATGAAATGTTTTAGGCTTTGCTCCAGGACTGGTTGGAGGACACTGCATTGGAGTCGATCTATATTACTTCATTTATGAAGCAACGATTAGGCTATCAAAGCCAAATCATTGCTCCAGCACGACAAATCAATGATGGAATGCCACAGTTTATTGTCAATCAACTCATAAAACTTTTTCTTCAAGAAACTAAAGTCAAAGGTGCAAAGGTTGCAATCTTAGGTTTTACATTCAAAGAAAATGCAGTGGATATACGAAATTCTAAGGTCTTTGATATGATTCCTCATCTTAATGAAGTGGGTATTACACCTGTCTTGTATGATTCTCTTGTTCAAGAAACACCCCCAAAACATTAATGGACACTATCATATCGTTACACTTGAAGAAATTTATGACTGTGATGCCCTTATTCTCACAGTGTGACACACACTCTTTAAATCGTGGAATGCTCAAGCAATTAAAACACTCCTTAAAGAAAGGCAACCATAGTGTATGATGTTATAGGAATCTATCCAAAAAATAACTATGAAAAAGCAGGCCTTACAATCTTAAGACTCTAATGATAATTTAATATAAATCAAACAGCACTCCATGTATCAAACTGATTTATACTAAAAAACTCATTCAAAATCCATGTTCATGTTTTCACAAGTTATGCTATAATTGCCTCAATGGGGTAATAGTATGGGTGATAATCAAAAAACAAGCGACGATAAAAGTTAAGCACAACTTATATCGTCGTTTTTTATTGGTTAGTATTCATGATTAATTATTTCAATGTAACTTCATCTATAGAATAATGTCACTCATTGGATGAATATGTAAAACGTCTTATTTGAGTGGTTGAAAGGAAACACATTGATGAGAAGGAAAAAAATCATACTTGCTTTTGGTGTCATTGTTGTTGTGATAAGTGCTATAGTGGCTTTTTCACTGTTACGTGAACAAGGCAGTGCATACAAAGTATTTATTAGTCATGATGATAATGCAGAATACCTCATCCAAGGAGTTCGACGTGATTTTCAGTTTGTTGTGAAAAGTGATATTCCTAAGAGTTTGATTGTCACAGACTCTAAAGGTGACATCGTCGATGTGAGAACCTCCCAACAAGGCAATAAAACAACCATACAATCTCCTCAAGGTGGATACACTCCAGGTGAAGAGTACCAACTCATGTTACCAGAAGGTGCTTTTTTTGAAAATGAAGATTTTCAGGACGCTCGAACAATCATCTTTATCGTTAAGAAAAAAGAAGTATTCATTGAAAAGTTTAAGGAAAGTGTCCAAGACCTTCGTCGCAGTCAAGTAAGACTACTTTCTGAAAATAGTGCAATCATTCCACTTAAACACGAGGTTAAAGGTGGGGATATACTGCTTGTCATGGATACTACGTCAGGAACTCCTAAAGCGCTGAAAATAAGCAATCTATCACCTCATAGTGATGGTCAACTCGCTCAATTTGAAACGCCTGAAATGGCTGAGATTTATGAAGAACTAGAAATATATAAAACATTTAAACTTGAAGCTAAAGATATCATTGTGTATGAAGATGAAATCATTCGATGGATTGAAGAAGAAGGGTTTCTAAATCGATTCATGACACATGTTGGGGCAACAGAGAAACCAGAACTTAAGATTGAAGTTAAAAATAAACAAGGAAAAATTCAAGTTGTTGTGGAAATGTTCCCTAATCCAGAAACAACTCGACTTGGGCTACAAATTATACTAGAAATAGTGGCGGATGCAACCTTACAAGTGGATGGACTGTCAAACACTAACTTATTTGTTTCTTCAAATGTGACCCCATCTATACGTTTAATGTCGCAGTTAAAACCAGATCCAATCATTGAAGGTGCTCTTTCTTTTGATGAGGTGAATGATTGGCTCGATAATGTAGGTTCTAGAGTGAGCATGAAAACCCCTAAAGGTAAGATTTTTGGTGTTAAGTTTCCTATGAGTTCGTCTTCTACCGTTAATCTTTTCATTGATTTTGATATCCCTGTCTCATTTGAAGCATCAGGTGGTGGAAATTTTGAAGTTAAGGGACAAATAGACCTTGGTTTTGCACTAAGATGTACAATAGAGTGTGCTCCATACACCTCACACAGAGTTAATTTCCCAGAGCTTCCTATCGAGTTAGTAGGATCTTACCATGTTAAATCAGGTATAGGATTAAGTGCCGCAGTTGAGTTTCTTGGACCGCTTAAATTTGGTGGTGAGGTAGTTGTTGGAATGTATGCAAGCATAGATGGTGTGATAAGCTCATCTAACATGCTTGCAACCCCTCTAAATGCATTAGGTTACTATGAATTTGAGTTTGGACGATATCATGAATCTTCTTTATTTTTCTACAATACCAGTAACCTCATAAAATATGAATATGAATACCCAATAAATGAGACTAAGATTCCACTTGCTTCGATTTCTAATGCACACACCTTTCATAAAATAAAAACCCATCCTATGGTGCTTTTAGATGGTAAGTTTGTTATAAGTTCCATTGATGTGGAATATTATCATGTGATTTCACGAGATTTTACTATAGTGCCAATCAATCAAGATACATTGAAAGTCTTAGTTAATGGATCAGTTCTTCAAAAGGATGGGAATGCTTATCTTGCGCATCCTTTGGTATTAGGTAAGAATGCTGTAACGTTACAATGGGTATATCATGGAAATACCTATACTCAAGATGTAGAACTTGAACTAGTTCAGCGATTAGGAGAAGAAACTCTAATCGCAAATCTACAAGCAGATGAGATTGTGTTTGTTAAGGAAGGATATTGGAGCTATAAACACAATAGCAAGTACGGTGTTGTGACCCCTGATGGATTCATTGTTCCTGCAATATATGATTCGCATTTCTTTGAAAGTCCAGATAATCAAATATGCAGTTATCGAGAAGGAGATTTTGTTGGGTTTGCTGAAGATTTAAGTCGTGAGGTGCCTTGCTGGGGAAGAGGTTGGGATGTCGAGGGTTACTATTATGACACCACTAAAAAGTGGATTTATGAGTTTGATTATTCTGATGTTCTACAAAAACCAAGTCTTTCGCATATAAATCAACAGCGTACTGTAATTGCTCAGCGTGTAATCGTTGGAAGTGGAGCGAGTGAAGAAGAGGCCGCTGACTATAGATTAATGGATGAGTATGCCTTATTAAGCATTATAAAAACCGAATCAGGACATCAAATTGTACCACTGACACGTTTTGATTTTACGGATATACGAAGTGTAACCCATGATAATCAAAATGTTTACATGGTGAAGGCAAAGAATGGTTTATGGGGTTTACTTGATCATACAGGGAAAACTCTGATTGAACCGACCTATAATCAGTTTGTCCAAACAAATGGAGCGATGAGCCATTTTAGTGTCATAAGTAAGGGAAAATACTTGGTTATTGATAAAAACAATACAATCCTCATAAAAGGGGAAATGAAAGAAGTATTTACAGGTGTCTACAACAACATCTTTTGGATCAAACGTGGATTACAGTGGTATGTGGTGAACATTCCAAGGGGTTAGAGTTTTGAATGATTACACGGTTCAGTTAAGTGATGGTTGTTTCATAGCGGTTTACTCATGTTTATGATCTTTGAAGAATTTGATTAAGACCATCATCCGCGTTTCATTAATGCTTATTCAAAATCATAGGGTTCTACAATGGACATCCTTATAGAAAAAATCAGACAAGAAGGTCATATTTAGATCATGTCCTATGAATGGCTCGTATTTTTGATGAATCATGAATCTCTGCTATAATGAAATCGGGAGGAAAACCTATGTCCTACATTCATGATGTTATTACTGATTTAACACACAAAGCAAACCATGAATCTGAATACCTACAAAGCGTCATTGAAGTACTTTCAACACTTGAACCTATCATTAGTGAACATGAATCACACTATCGTCAACTGGCTCTCATAGAGCGAATTATTACCCCAGAAAAACAGTTTATCTTTCGAGTTCCTTGGGTTGATGCCAAGGGACAGGTGCATGTGAACACAGGATATCGAGTTCAGTTTAATAGTGCCTTAGGACCCTATAAAGGTGGACTTCGATTTCATCCAAGTGTTAATCTTAGTGTGATCAAGTTTCTTGCCTTTGAACAATCCTTTAAAAATGCTCTAACAGGATTACCACTAGGAGGTGGTAAAGGAGGAGCAGACTTTGATCCTAAAGGAAAAACCGATTTTGAAATTATGTCGTTTTGTCAAAGTTATATGATTGAGTTATCTAAGCATATCGGGGCCAACATCGATGTGCCTGCCGGTGACATTGGTGTTGGCGCAAGAGAAGTAGGATACATGTTTGGCCAGTATAACACTTAAAAAATGTCTTTGAAGGAGCTATCACGGGCAAAGGATTATCCTATGGAGGATCTTTAGTTAGAAAAGAAGCCACAGGATTTGGTCTTCTCTATATCACTAATATGATGTTGAATCATCATGGGTATGATATCAAAGGTATGAAAATCTCAGTTTCAGGAGCAGGCAATGTTGCGACGTATGCGATTATGAAAGCTCAGATGATGGGAGCCCATGTTTTGACTTGCTCCGATTCAACAGGATGGATTTATGATGAACAAGGCATTGATCCAGAACTACTAAAAGAGATTAAGGAAGAGCGAAGAGAGCGATTAAGTGAATACATCAAGTAAAGACCGCATGCCAAGTATAGTGAAGGAAAAGGAGTTTGGAGTATCCCCACAGATATCGCACTCCCATGTGCCACACAAAATGAATTAACACTAGAAGATGTTAAGATGCTTGTAAAAAATGGATGTAAGGTTGTTGCGGAAGGAGCAAATATGCCCACCACCAATGAAGCCATTGATTATTTGTTGCAAAATGATATTCTCTATCTACCAGGTAAAGCCGCAAATGCTGGCGGAGTCGCTATCTCGGCATTAGAAATGAGTCAAAACAGTATGAGACTTAATTGGTCTTTCTCTGATTTGGATGAGCGACTCCAACATATCATGGAAAACATCTATGAAAACATACTACTTGCTTCACAAAAGTATGGATATGATCATAATTACCTCATTGGAGCTAATATTGCAGGATTTAAACGACTTGAAGAAGCAATGAATGCACAAGGAATTGTTTAGACAATTCCTTTTGTGCATTCATGGAAACATGATTTGTAAATTAATCTCATTTTTTTATGATTTAATATAGTGAGTAACTCAAATAAACAATATACCCTGATTTTTTCAAAAAGGACCCCTATGCAAGCACTTAAAGACAAAATACTCAATGAAGGCATTGTACTTAACAACCACATTCTTAAAGTGGATAGTTTTTTTAATCATCAACTTGATGTGATGTTTTTAAATGAGGTTGCTCAAGAATTAAAATCATTATTTAAAGATCACGAGATGACCAAGATTCTCACTGCGGAAGCCTCAGGCATTGCGATTGCCACTTTAGTTGGTCTTCATTGCAAGGTTCCTGTGGTCTACGCCAAGAAATTTGAATCCTTAACCTTAGAGGATGATGTATTTTAAGTACCCGTCTACTCCTATACAAAACAAAAACACTACCAACTTCGTGTGAGTAAACCATTCTTAAGCCCAGAAGATCATGTCTTAATTATTGATGATTTTCTAGCCAATGGAGAATCACTCAAAGCTTTATGGGAACTTGTAAAGCATTCAAAGGCTCATTGTGTTGGTGCAGGTGTAGTCATTGAAAAAACGTTCCAACACGGTTCAACGATGCTAAAAATCAAGGATTAGTGGTGAAAGCATTAGTCCGCATTACCTCAATGGATGAAGGACATGTAATGTTTGAATAGATTAAATATCATGGTTTAATTAAGTTAATGACTTAATCATGATGAACAAATAGGTTAACTCATGTATAATGTCAATGTATGAATATGATTTTAATACAATTGGGAGAATAATAACTAATCTAGGAGACCATCCATGAAAGAAATATTACGAAGACTTATTGTATTATTCCAATCAATGCTTCTTCTTGTGGTTCACAGTACAATCTATAGCTTAATTTGGGCATCCTTTTTTAATGATGTGGTTGGATACCCATTTTGGGACCGTGGTTACTTGACATTACTTGGGCTATATATCTTCTTACTCTATGTTTTAATCCGCCTATTTGGAGGCAATCGATTAGGGTTTAATCGCATCTCAGATGTGGTCTATACCAATACATTATCGCTCATCTTTGCGAATATTTTTATTTACACTCAAATGACCTTATTGCGAGAATTATGTTACCGCTATGGCCTCTGGTTGAAGTGATTGGACTTCAGTTTTTATTTGTCATGATTTGGAGTATTCTTTCCAAATTAATCTATACCAAATACTTTCGGCCTACAAAAATGTTGATGATTCTAGGTGAGAACGAAACCTCTCATTTACGAAAGAAAATGCAAGGCAATCACGATTCCTTTGATATTCACGAATCAGTTCGTTTAAGTCAAGGCATGGATGTAATATTAGAGAGCTTAAAACATTACAGTGATGTCATTATTTCAGATGTGCCTTCAGAATATCGTAATAAGATCTTAAAAGAGTGTTATAAGGAGTCTAAGCGGGTCTTTATGACTCCTAAGATCTCCGATATTATTATTCGAGGGTCTTTAAACATACACTTATTTGATACGCCACTTTTACTCGCCAATAATCGTGGTTTAAAACTTGAACAACGCTTCTTTAAACGCGTATTTGATGTGTTTGTATCACTCATTGCCTTAATCATATTGTTCATTCCCTTAGTCCTTATATCCCTTCTCATTAAGCTTCATGATGGTGGACCAGTGTTCTATACACAAGAGCGACTTACTCGAGGTGGTAAGATTTTTCACATCATCAAGTTTAGAAGTATGAGAGTTGATTCCGAAGCTGATCAAGTGGCACGTTTAGCAAGTCTTAATGATCATCGCATTACACCCCTGGGTAAAATACTAAGAGCAACCCATGTGGATGAACTGCCACAACTTATCAATATCCTCAAAGGAGACATGAGTTTAGTGGGACCACGACCAGAACGACCTGATATTGCGAAGATCTATGAAGAAAGTATTCCTGAGTTCTCTTATAGACTCAAAGTAAAAGCAGGATTAAGTGGGTATGCTCAAGTCTTTGGGCAATATAATACAACGCCTTCCGATAAACTTAAACTTGATCTTTTCTATATTGAAAACTATTCCTTTGTGCGTGATCTTCATATCATCTTACTCACTGTTAAGATTATGTTTATGAAAGAAAAGAGCGAAGGCATTACTCATGATGGTGTAAGTGCACTTGTTACCCCACCTGAACAATCTAAGTCCTAAGGGACTTTTTTAAATTCTATAAATAGTTATTTCATGGCTTATACATTGATCATTGGGTTTATTAAGTTTTGATTATTTTCCCGTGCATTATGTATTCACATTCACATAACTTCATTTAGACTCATCGTCAATACCGTTAAAATATTGATCATGATGCATGACAAGACATTCAAATATTCATATCATTTCCATCTTGTATCTTATCAGTGTTTTTGATACTGTTATGAGTATTAAAATCAAGAAAATGTGGTGCATTATGCAAGTCTCAAAACGCGTCCTTCAACTCAAAGATTCTCCTTTACGAAAACTCACTCCACTGATTGAAGCGAAGAAAAAAGAAGGGAAAACCTTCATTCATTTCAATATTGGCCAACCCGATTTAGAAACACCTCAGTGTTTCTTTGATGCGATTCAAAACTTTAAAGGAAATAATGTTCCTTATGCACCATCTCTTGGCATACCACCGCTTATTGAGGCCATACAAGGTTATTTTAAGCACCAAGGTATAAGTTTTAAATCCAATGAAATCATCGTCACAACAGGCTCATCTGAAGCCATATTCTTTGTCATGAATGCGATCTGTGATCCTTTTGATGAAGTGCTCATTCCAGAACCATACTATGTTAATACGGTGTCATTTATGAAGCAACTGGATGTGGTGGTGAAGGGGATTCCCACCTATGCGAGTGATCGCTATCATTTACCAAGTATGCAAGACATTGAAACCCATATTACACCTAGAACTAAGGCGATGTTGTTGACGCATCCTAATAATCCAACAGGAACCGTGTATAGTGAGTATGAAATGGAAATGCTGAAAGAGATTGCCATTAAACATCATCTTTATCTGGTGGTGGATGAAGTGTATACCGGCATTGTTTATGATCAAATCCCATCCCGCTCATTCGCAAGTCTTGAAGATCTGGATGATCATGTCGTGATAATTGATAGTGTATCTAAACGCTATAGCAGTTGTGGCGCGCGAATTGGAGCGATTGCCTCACGCAATCATAATCTTATGAAAGAAATTGGAAAACTTGCCCAAGCTCGCTTAAGTGCACCCACTTTAGAGCAAATTGGAGCGGTAGCTTTATATAACATTGCCCCTTCATTTATCAAGAAAACCGCAGAAATCTATGAATGCCGTCGTAATGTGATGGTCAATGCATTAAAAGATATTGAAGGCATTCATGTTAGTGTGCCTGAAGGGGCATTCTATTGTTTAGTGGATACTCCTTTTCATAGTGCTGAAGCGTTTGCTTTATGGTGTGTGGAACACTTTCATGTGAATCATGAATCGATTGTGGTGGCTCCAGCTCAAGACTTCTATAGTAACCCAAAATCGGGAGCCCATCAAATTCGTTTAGCCTTTGTGCATGATGTGGTGGTCCTTGAAAAAGGTTTAAATTTACTTAAAGAAGCCATCAAACAATACACATTTGTGCAAAAAGGGATAAACGTTTAACCTTTATTTTGAATTTGAGGAGAAAACTGTTAAAAATGAAGTGTTCCGCATTGTTTTTTAAAAAAAGATGCGATACAATACAAAAGTCTTTTGATTTTTCCCCCCATTAAAATCAATAGATCTCCAATTAAAGTGAGGCGACCAATCCTCACTTTTTATTGTTATTTCTCAAAGTTATGACTTTCATGTATAATGGTTTTTGAATGTGAGGGTGTATGAACATTAGTGAGATTGGCGGAGCAGGATTTATTGGAAGTCATATGTGTGAGCGCTTACTGCAAGTAGGGCACACGGTTGTTTGCATTGATAATTTTCAAACCTCGACAAAAGCAAATATTGAACCTTTTCTTAATTCTCCTCATTTTCGTTTTGTGTTTCATGATATCTGTGAACCCTTTGATATTACATGTGAGGCCCAGATTCATCTTGCGGCCATTGCTTCCCCAAAATATTACATGAAAGATCCATTAAAGACAGCCTTAACGATTGGGATAGGAAGTAAACATGTCCTTGATAATGCACTTAAATATCATGCACCAACTCTACTAGTATCAACCTCAGAAGTGTATGGAGAACCCTTAGAACATCCACAACGTGAAGACTATCATGGCAATGTAAGTATTCAATCTTTGCGTGCAAGTTATGATGAAAGCAAGCGTTATATGGAAACCTTAGGGTATATTTATGCCCATGAATACTAACTTAACATTAAAACTGTTCGACTCTTTAATACTTATGGACCACGCATGCAACTTCATGATGGCCGTATTATCACTGAAATGATTTATGCTTACTTACATCAAAGACCACTCACTATTTATGGGGATGGTCAACAAACACGCTGTTTTAGTTATGTGGATGACACAGTGGATCAAATGCTTCATGTTTTCTTTCATGGAACCCCAGGATGTATCATTAATTGTGGCAATAATGAAGAGATAAGTTTAAACACCCTGATCCAAACCTTTGAGACAATGACCCAATCAAAACTTGAATGTGTTCATATGTCCGCTTTAGAACATGATCCACGATTAAGACAACCTGATTTAAGTCGTATCGATGCATTGATGACTCGTCATGTGACCCCACTTGTTGATGGGTTAAAATACACCTTAGAAAGTTTTAAATGATGAAGTGCACCCCATAGAGTAGACACTTAAAAAAAGTGTCTACTTTTTGTTTCGTCTTCTGCGTGTGTTATAAAAGATTAACCATGACTTCACTATTTTGATGTATTCGTCATGAGATTTGATATCATTATTGTATAGAGTTTCTTTCTTCAGTAATGAATGAAAACTCTCTATGACTGCGTTATCAAGTGGGGTTCCTTTTCTGGACATCGAAATAAGTATTCCCCTTGATTCACACACAGTCTGGTATTCAGTTGAAATATACTGAAACCCTTGATCCGAGTGG
>JAGXSD010000034.1 GCA_018333955.1 Erysipelotrichia bacterium | reverse complement strand
ACCAATATGCTTGAAAGACTTAATTCTGAAATCAGACGAAGAGAGAAAGTGGTACGCATATTCCCAAATGAGCAATCAGCACTACGTTTAATAGGATCAGTCCTAATCGATGTTCATGAAGAATGGCAATCCAGTGCTCGCCAATACATAAAGTTTACAGAGAAAACAAAAAAGTGGATCATTTAAATGAATCCACTGACTAACTAATAGATTTTACACAAGATTCTGGACTTGACAATTAACGCTAATAAGGAAATAAACTCCCTTAGAAATTATATCACACAAATTTCAAATCAAAAAGACTACATTTTAGTCTAGAGTAAAGTATACTTAAATAAAAGGAGGAACCCTATGAAACTCAATATTCATGGAAAAAATCTTACCATTACAGACGCGATGTTTGATCGCACATCTAAAAAGCTTTCCTTTTTAGAAAAGTACTTCAACATCGAACCTGACACTGTGGCCAATGTGGTCGTAAAAGCAGTCGGTAATGGAATAAAGTTAGAGGTGACGATCTTCACCAAGGTTGGGGTTCTTCGTGCTGAAGTCCCTCATGAAGATTATTATGCGGCCGTTGATTTAGCACTGGATAAGCTTGAAGACCAAATTCGTCGTCAAAAAACTCGCTTATCTCGCAAGCATAAGGAGAAGTTATCCAAAGCTTTCTTGGAAATCATTGAGAAGGAAGAACTCAACAATAAGGGTGATGAAAAAGCAATTCTTGTTCGGACTAAGAGCATTGATGCTCAAGAGATGGATGTTCAAGAAGCGATTATGAAGATGGAAATGTTAAATCACTCCTTCTTTGTTTACACCGACAGTGAAACAAAAACTGTCTCTGTGGTTTACAAACGTCTAGATGGTGGGTATGGCTGTTTAGAAACAGAACCTGCACACACTTGATTTTAATCCACCTGATAAGTAAACTGTAAGCATGGCGAACGCCATGCTTTTAATAGGAGCCAACATGAGCGTACAATCTGCCTTTACCTTCACATTACTTCTAAATATCATCCTAGCGTCATCAAAAATGATTATTGGCTTATTTTTATCTTGGCCTTCACTGGTTTCTGATGGCTTACACACGTTAAGTGATGGCTTAACCAATGTCGTCGCACTAGGATCCATTCATTTTGCCCAAAAACCTAAAGACGAGAATCATCCTTATGGTCATGGACGCATAGAATCCTTAGCCATGCTTGTGATCGTGGCTTTTCTTGTGTATTTAAGTATTGAAGTTTTCATGAAAGGTTGGTCCCAACTCATTAATCCAATGATGATTGAATATCATCCACTTATGATAGGCATTGTATCTTTTTCATTAGGTGTTAATTTTCTTGTTGTATTCATAAAGTTTAGTGTGGGACGAAGACACAATCATCGTCTTCTCATGGCTGATGCAAAGCATTCTCTTTCGGATGTATTAAGTACACTGCTTGTAGCCTTTGGGGCAATTTTTGTGGTAGGTTTGAAATTTGATCCTCGTCTTGATGGTCTTTTATCCATGCTTATTGCTTTGCTTATTTTAAAGATTGCTTTTGATGTCTTTAAAGAGAGCGCAAAGGAATTATTGGATGAAGCGATTGTGGATCCAAAACACATTGAAGCGATTGCATGCTCACATCCACTCGTGCATTCAATCCATGAAATTCGCTCCCGTTTATCAGGAAAAATTGTATATGTGGATTTTCATGCCCAATGTGATCCTGAATTGCCTCTACTCATTACTCATGAACTTGCCCATGATTTAGAAGTCATGATTCAAAAAGAGTTAGGGGATCATGTGCATGTGATTGTGCATGTGGAACCTTTAGGACATCATTATCATCATCGCTCTTCCTTTTAAATCATTCAATAACGTTATGACTCTATTAAAGAAAACTTCTTTTTGATACTATTAGATTATCTTGAAGAGGAATATAATATGAAATCAGATCGAAAGCGAATTCGCTCACACCTTAATGCTTACGCAAAGAAACATTTTTTTGAGATTTTAAAAGTTCTATTGACCATTTTTATCTTAACCACCATCATTCAGTTAACATTTGATTTTTTAATTATGGGTTTAGAAAGTTCATTCTTTAACTTCATAAGCATTTTACTTTCATATTGGCTATCGGTGGTGGGTGTTGGAGTGTTTACATTAACACTTGCATCTGTTATTAGAAATCATGAAACAATAAGGTTAAACAAAGTTATTGAGGTTAGTAAATTTTATTGGACTAAGATCCAGTTATTAGCGATTTTAATGACATTAATCTTATCGGGCGTAAATGCAATCAGTGGGATGATTCACCCAATCATTCAATCAGCTTCAATGGCCTTTTTCACATTAGCAATGTCCTTCGCATTTCCACTACTCATCGATAATCCTACATTTAAACCTTATGAGCTTATTGAGGAAAGTTTCAAAATGACTCGTGGGCATCGCGTTGATATGTTTTTACTTCAGATGAAACCACTTCTATATGTCTTTGCGCCCCTCATGATCACATTTTTCTTGTATCCTGATGTTGGGTATTCAACTTCTTTAAGTGCACTTATCGGTAATTCTGTGTATTGGATTGCGGTGGCCATTTCTATGATTTTGCTTTTGTTTGTTGTCGGTCGAATCTTTGTCGTCTATGGTTATGTCTATGCTTATCTTACTTCTGATGTACAACATCCTCTTGAATAACCCTTTGAATTCAATCCATATGGCATTGTTTTAATCAAAAGTCATTAAACTAGAGTTTTTATCAATCTTTTAGTCAACCGTTGGTTATGGTATAATGGGTCAAAGTGGAGGTCAATCGTATGAGCCTTAAACAAAAATTAAAAGAATTTATCAATCCTGTTGAAGAGGATGAATATTTAGAAATGGAAGGTCAAGGGACCACCTCATCTCTTGATTATGAAAAACCTATGAACAAATCAATCTCAAAACTTCCTGCCGACACTAAAATGGTTTTATTTGAACCACGCAGTTTTGATGAGGCTGAAGAGGTGGGGATGCATTTAAAGAGTGGTCGTGCGGCCGTCATTAACTTACACCGCCTTCCAAAAGAATATGCGCAAAGAACCATTGATTTCATTACTGGTGTTATTTTCGCTTTAGATGGCACTATTCAAAAGATTGGTCATAACGTTGTCTTATGCACTCCAAAATCCATGGGCGTTGCGGGAGCCATTCGTCTTAATGACACTGAGTAGAGCTTATGAATACAACCTTTAAAATTGTGAAAGAAGGGTATGATAAACTCGCGGTCGATTATAAAATCTCAGTTCTTCAAGCTAGTATTGATCAACTCACTCGCAAACTTGATGTGTATGCGAAGGAAATTGAAGTCTCACAAGATGCGTATCAAAAACTTAAAGCTAAACATACATCCCTCGTTGCCGACTTAGCCGCAAAAGAGCGTGCTGCGGATGAAATCGCACGCCTTGCTTTAAAAGAAGCCAATGTTGTGATTGAACAAGCCAATGAACATGCGAATATGATTGTGGGGGAAGCATTATCCACCGCGAAGACCTTGCTCAAAGAACTGGTTCGTATTGCGCAAGAAGGTAAAGAGAATAAAGCTCAACTACTTTCAAAACTTCAGACTTTACAAACGATCATAGAAGGTTTAGAATTTCCTATGATCGATCCTTTTAAGGATATAGAATAGACAAAGCTTAAGACAAGAGGTCTACATCCTCATCGTTAGAGACATGATGGTTGGTGAAAATCATGGATGAGAGTAGGGCTTATCACTTAAGGGTTAAACTCTTGAACCAAAGTAAAGAGTTTCGTACTAGTCGTTACCTAGTTGAGTGCATAATCTTTAGATTATGAACTAAGGTGGTACCACGTTCACGCGTCCTTAGATGGCGCGTTTTTTTATTACACAAAGGAGAAAAATGATGGATTATAAATCAACCCTGAATATGCCTAACACAACCTTTGAAATGAAGGCGAACTTAAATCAAAAGGAACCACTCTTTCAAGAGCGTTGGGAGAGTCATCAACTCTATAAAAAGATGCTTGAAAAGCGAGTGGGGCATCCTACTTTTATCCTTCACGATGGTCCTCCTTACGCCAATGGGAACATTCATATTGGGCATGCCCTCAATAAAATCTTAAAAGATACCGTGGTCCGATCACGTTTTTTAGCTGGATATCATGTGCCTTTTATTCCAGGTTGGGATACTCATGGTTTACCGATAGAAACTGCACTTGCGAAACAAGGTGTCAATCGTAAAAGCATGAGTGTAGCTCAGTTTAGAAACTTATGTGAAGAATATGCCCTCAAGCAAATTGAAATCCAAATGAAGGATATGAAACGTCTTGGAACAGTGGCGGATTATGATCAACCTTATGTTACTTTAAAACCTGAATTTGAAGCGGAGCAAATTAGAGTATTCGCAAAGATGGCCTTATCAGGCATGATTTATAAAGGTTTAAAACCAGTCTATTGGTCACCTTCAAGTGAAACAGCCTTAGCCGAAGCTGAAATTGAATATCTTGATAAGAAAGATATGGCTATCTATGTTGGGTTTAAAGTTGTGAGTGATCATAATGTGGTCTCAAAAGGGGACATGTTTGTCATCTGGACGACCACTCCTTGGACCATTCCCGCAAACCTAGGGATTAGTGTTAACCCTCAAATGGTGTATGCGCGAGTAAACACCGCAAAAGGTGTTTTAGTGGTGCTTCATGAACTAGTGGAATCACTGATGAAAGAATTTAAACTTGATGAGTATGAAGTGCTTTCAACCTTTAAAGGCATTGAAGTTGAAAAAGTCTTAACACAGCATCCTCTTTATGATCGTACTTCACTTGTCATCTGTGGGGACCATGTCAGTGCTGATGCAGGGACAGGATGTGTTCATACTGCACCAGGACATGGGAACGATGACTATGTGGTTGGATTAAAGTATGGTTTACTGCCATACTGTCCTGTGGATGAACAAGGTCGTATGATGATTGAAGCCGGGGATTGGCTTGTCGGACAAACCACGGAAGAAGCGAATAAAACGGTATCCGTGCGTCTTGACGAAGTGGGTGCCCTTCTTAAACATGAATGGTTTACACACAGCTATCCACATGATTGGCGTACTAAAAAACCAGTCATCTTTAGAGCAACTACCCAATGGTTTGCCTCGATAGAAAAGATCAGTTCCAAACTACTCTCAGAAATTGAAAATACCACCTTCTATCCAAGTTGGGGAAAACTACGTCTTCATAACATCATGAAAGATCGCATTGATTGGTGTATTTCCCGTCAACGTGCGTGGGGTGTGCCAATTCCTATTATCTACAATGAAGATGACACCCCAATCCTTGATGAAACTGTCTTTGAACATGTGGCTACTTTATTTGAAAAATTTGGGTCGAATGTTTGGTTTGAAAAAGAAGCGGTGGATTTACTTCCACCAGGATACACTAATCCAGCATCCCCTAAAGGATTATTTAGAAAAGAAACTGACATCATGGATGTTTGGTTTGATTCAGGTTCATCCCATCTTGGTGCTTTAAAACCTCGTGGTTTAACGACTCCAGTGGATTTATACCTTGAAGGCAGTGATCAATATCGTGGTTGGTTTAACTCCTCACTCATTGTGAGTGTGGCTGCGAATGGCCATGCGCCATATAAGTCAGTCTTAACTCATGGATTTGTCATGGATGGTCAAGGCAAGAAGATGAGTAAATCGGAAGGCAATGTCGTCGATCCTAATAAAGTGACTTCCACATTAGGCGCAGATATCTTACGTTTATGGGTATCAAGTATTGACTACACTTCAGATGTTCGTATCTCCGATGAACTGCTAAAACAAACCGCAGAGTTATATCGTAAAGTCAGAAACACCTTTAAGTTTATGCTTGGTAACTTAAGTCTTGAGGACTTTAAGGTGAGTGATAAAGTTGCTTTGAATGATTTAACTGAAGTGGATAAATATGTTTTAAATCAAGCGATTGCGCTTAATGAACTTGGAAAGAAAGCTTACTTGGAGTATGAGTTTAACTCTTTAGTCTCAGAACTCTTCGTGTTTATGAATAACACATTATCCGCTTATTATCTTGATTTCACTAAAGATATTTTATATATTGAAAAACAAGATTCACTGCGTCGTCGTCAAGTTCAAACCACTCTTCATGAAGTGGTGGATATGCTTGTGCGATTAGTAGCACCAATCTTAGTTCATACGTCAGAAGAAGTATGGGATACACTAGGATTAAGCAATGAAAGTGTCCATTTAAGCGAATTTAAGAGCCTAGAAGCACTTAAGACGACAGTGAGTGATGATGAATGGGAGACTTTATTTGACCTTCGTAAAGACGTCTTAAAAGCCCTTGAAGAAGCTCGTGAAGCGAAGGTATTAGGGAAGTCATTACAAGCTCATGTGTCTTTATCAGTGAATGAAGTTCAAGAGAAATTATTAAGACATGCGATTGGGAATGAACAAGCCCTTGCTCAGTGGCTGATTGTGTCATCATTTGAGTTTGTCTCTGATGCACCACGCTATGAAGTGTGTGGGGTTAAAGTAAGCTTAGCTCAAGGGGAAGTATGTCCACGTTGTTGGAATGTGAGTGAATCCTATCATGAAGAGCACTTATGTGCACGTTGTGAGAGTATTCTTAAATAATATGAGACAACACAGGCAAAACCTGTGTTGTTTTATTGTGATTTCATTCTCAAAAGGAAGCAAAGTGTATTGACAATCAAATTGTTATAAGTTACACTTCAAGTGTTAAAGGACTGTTACTGATTCGATCAGGCATCACCAAAAACAATGTGTGTTTTTGGTTTTTTATTTTTATAGGGAAAGGAGGACCACTTATTGAGGATAGTAAAAAAAATAAATAACAATGTAGCTTTAGCATTAAACCAAAAACAGCAGGAAGTATTTGTCGTAGGTAAAGGAATTGGCTTTCCACCTGTTCCTTATGATTTAGATGAAGGATCACCACTGATTGAAAAAGTGTTTGTATCTATTGAAGAGCAAGGATTTGGAAAAATGTTTGACCAAATACCTTCTGAAATCATCATCTTAACCCAACGACTTATCGATGATGCACAACTCGTCTTAAAAAAGGATCTCCACCCTCGGATTCTTCTCACTTTATCGGACCATATTCACTACACGTTGGAAAGATTTAAAGAAAATTTGGAACTTAAGAGTCTCATTCACTGGGAGATCAAGCACATTTATCCAAATGAATACAAAGCTGCATGTGATAGTGTTGCCACAATCAATAAGGTATGTGATGTAGACTTATCACCTTCAGAAGCAGCATTTATAGCCATTCACTATGTGAATGCACAACTCAAAGCAGAAGCGACTCAACGTATATCACTTACAGATATCATTAGTGATGTTACTGCTCTAGTAAAATACCAGTTCCAATTGGATATTGAGCGAGATCAGATTAATTATGAGCGTTTCGTGACACACCTTAGATTACTTGTAGAACGGCAGTTGGCAGATCAAAATGCAACTGTTCAAAATGAATATTTATATCTACAGGGTAAAGAAAAATATCCTCAAGAAGCTAAATGTGTCGATCTTATTGCTGGGTTATTATCTAGGAGTTATCAAATTGAATGTAATAATGATGAAAAATTGTACTTATTACTTCATATTCGACGATTAACTCAACGTTTAACAACTTAATGGATTGTTACTGACTCGATCAGGCATGACCAAAACATATAAGATGTTTTGGTCGTTTTTTATTAAAAGGAGAAAATAATGAATTTTCAAGAAATTGCAAAGCAAATCGTCATGCATGTAGGTGGTGAAGAAAATGTTACTTCGCTAACTCATTGTGCTACTCGTTTACGTTTTACTGTCAAGGATGATCAAAAAGTCAATCTTGATGAACTAAGTAAAGTTGAAATGGTTATTAAGTCACAAAATAAAGGTGGTCAAGTTCAAGTCGTTATTGGTAATAAAGTAAGCAAAGTATTTGAAGAAATAAGCAAATTTATGGATGTCGAAAAAGAAAGTGATGTGGTTGAACCTGAGTTAAAAGGAAATGTATTTAATCGCTTTATTGCGGCTATTGCAAGTATTTTTACACCAATTCTTCCAGCACTTATTGGAAGTGGGATGATAAAAGCATTATCTACAGTACTAAAGAATTTGAAAATAGTCACTCCTACAAGTAACTTTATTGTGATTATGGATATGATTGCGGATGCAATTTTCTACTTCTTACCATTCTTCTTAGCTGTAAGTGCTGCGAAGAAGTTTAAAACTAATCAATATATCTCAATGTTATTAGCAGGGATTATGCTTCATCCAACATGGTTAGCATTGATTGCGGGAGCAGATGGAGCTCGTTCTTATAGTTTTTTAGGGTTACCGTTTTATTTCCAACGTTATTCCTCGACAGTTATTCCGATTATCTTAGCTGTTTATATTCTTAAGTATGTCTTTGATTTTTTTAACAAAATCGTACCAGATATCATTAAAGAAATCTTTGTACCTTTATTAACCTTACTTGTCATGGTACCGTTAGTATTCACTGTTGTAGGACCATTCGGTAGTTATGTTGGTGTTTGGATTGCTTCAGCTATGGATTCATTATTTGCTTTTAATGGCGTTATTGCTGGGTTCTTATTAGGATTTGCTCGCCCTATTCTTGTAATGTTTGGTATGCATTATTCAATTATGCCTATTCAAATTCAACAAGTGGCTTCAACTGGAACCACAGTATTACTTCCAAGTGCATTTGCAGCAAACTTAGCTCAAGCAGGAGCAGTCTTAGCAACGGTTTTATTCGTAAGCAAAAAAGATAAATCTGGCGCGCTAACAAGTGGAGTGAGTGCTGTTTTTGGAATCACTGAACCAGCAATCTATGGATTTAACCTAAAGTATAAAATTCCATTCTTTGCGGGTTGTTTGTCTGCTGGTATTGTAACGGCGGTATTAGCTGCACTTAATGTTGCAGCGACTTCAGTCACATTGCCTAACATTCTAAGCGTTGGAATTCTTGAAGGAAAAGTATCACTTGGAATCATTTACTTACTCGTAATCTCTAGTGCTGTACTAGCATTTGGTTTAACTTATTTTGGACTAAAGTTCACCACAAAAAAGTAACGTCATCACTGACAACTAAAGAAGTTGTTGACCTATTGATAACTTCACCTCTTATAGGGGAGTATATTGAAATAAATACACTTAATGATCATGTCTTTTCTCAAGAGTTACTTGGGAAGGGAATTGCGATTTTACCATCTGAAGGGAGAGTTTATGCTCCTTTCGATGGACAAGTCGTGATGCTGTTTCATACTTCACATGCAATAGGTCTTGTCAGTGATGAAAATATTGAATTATTGATTCATATAGGAATTGATACTGTGAATCTTGATGGTAAGTGCTTTTCACCTAAAGTAAAGACCGGAGATTCATTTAAAAAAGGTGATCTACTTATTGAATTTGATCTTCAAGGCATTTCAAAAGCAGGTTATGAGTTGTTCACTCCTGTAATAGTGACCAACAGTGATTTATTTGATATTGAAAAAATCAGCAAGAAGTCACAACTTACTCACGATGATGTCGTATTCTATTTAGGCAAGAAGGAGGTAAACTGATGTTTCCGAAAAACTTCTTATGGGGTGGAGCACTTGCAGCACCACAAGTTGAAGGGGCTTATAATCTTGGTGGTAAAACACTCACCATTCCCGATTGCCATGTGTTTAATGATAAAAATGATCGTAAAGTCACAAAACAAGTTCAACTGAATCGCGCGCTTATCGAAGAGGCAAAATCTTCTTTAGAAAACAAATTTCCTAAACGTTGGGGAATAGATTTCTATCATACGTATAAGGATGATTTAAAGTATTTTAAGGAAATGGGATTTAAGGTTTTTCGTTATTCAATTTGCTGGGCTCGTGTACTTCCTCAAGGCGATTTCAATATAAATGAAGAAGGATTAAAGTTTTATGATCAACTCATTGATGAGATTATTGCCAATGATATGATTCCTTTGATAACAATAAGTCATTTTGATTTTCCTATTGTTTTGATTGATAAATACGGTGGCTGGGCAAATCGTGATCTAATTGATATTTATGTTCACTACTGTAAAGTATTATTTGATCGATATAAAAACAAAGTAAAGTACTGGGTTACCTTCAATGAAATAAATATGAGTCTGAAAGCTGGACAAAAAACTTTAGGGATACTTAATGAAGGTCAAGCAAATTATGAAGAAATGCTATTTCAAGGATTACATCATCAGTTCGTGGCAGCTGCGAAAGTAACACAATATGCGCACTCACTTAATGAAGATTTGAAAATAGGTAGCATGGTTGCATACTTTACAACATATCCTCACACATGTAAACCTGAAGATGCTCTTGCTATGCTTCAAGAAGATCAGATGAAAAATCAGTTTTATCTTGATGTACTAAATCTTGGTGAATATCCATTTTATTCATTAAGTTATATGAGAAATAAAAACATTGAAATAAAAATTGAACAAGGCGATTTAGAACTCATCAAAAATCACACAGCAGACTATATCGGGATGTCTTACTATAACTCTATGATATCTGCAGCCGATACATCAGTACTGGAACTTACTAATGCAAATGTGCATTCAGTGTTTAAGAATCCTCATTTACCTGCTAATGAGTGGGGATGGCAAATCGATCCAGTGGGATTAAGATATACCTTAAATCATGTCTATAGTCGATATAAACAACCAATCTTTATCTTAGAAAATAGTTCAGGGTTTTTTGATACTTTGGAGGAAGATGGTTCAATTCATGATCCTTATCGGATTAAATTCCTTAATGATCATATCAAGCAAATGGCCTTAGCAATTCAAGATGGGGTTGAAGTCATAGGATACACTATGTGGGGTCCAATTGATATGATTTCTTCAGGAACTTCTGAGATGAGTAAGAGGTATGGTTTTGTGTATGTGGATCAAGATGATTATGGACAAGGTTCAAAGCGAAGAATTCGAAAAGATAGTTTCTATTGGTATAAAGAAGTAATTAGAACGAATGGCGGTCTTATCGTTTAGAGAAGACAACACAGGCAAAACCTGTGTTGTTTTAGATTGTGATGAAATGTGATAAAATAGGAGCGATATGAAAACATTAATGCAAGCTTTACCAACCCTCCTTTTAGGAGTTAAACGCTCTTCTTTGATTGCGCTTTTATTTGTGGCGATTCTCAGTGCGTTATTATCATCGCTTTCTATTGCGCTGATCTTTCCTTTTATGAATGTCGCGCTTGATTCTAGCTTAATCGAAACCACTTCGTGGATGAGTCAATGGATGTCATTACTTAACTTATCGACCTCTTCACAATTTCTTGTGAGTTTTGGTTTACTACTTTTACTGGTCATTGTCCTTGCGAATATGTTTAGTATTCTTAATGTGAAACAAACTTCCGTGTTTGTGGCAAGTAATGAAGCCGTCATGTCGACACGTTTATTTGAAGCGTATATGCGCCAACCTTATCGTTTTTTTGTGGCTCATCATTCATCAGAACTTTCAAAGAATATCCTTAATGAGGTCAGTGAACTTAATAATCGTTTAATCGTCTCTTTTATTGATATTATCGTGTCACTCATAATGCTTATCTCCATATTACTGATGTTACTCATCGTGGATACTAATGTCACACTCCTTGTAGGGGTAGTGGTGATGGGCTTATATGCTTTACTCGCAAGGGCAAATAAGTTAAAGACACGCTCTTTAGGTCGTGAACGTTATGCCATTAACCAACAACGTTTCAAAGTCGTTAATGACGCTTTAACTTCGATTAAGATTGCGAAAGTCATGGGGCTTGAGCCATCCTTTATTGAATCATTCAATGAAAAAGCTAAAAGACAAGCTGATATTCGGGTGAAGTTTGATATTATGATGAAAGTTCCTTACTTCTATCAAGATCTTTTTGCCTTTGGTAGTATTGTGAGTGTGGTGGTCATTTTCTCATTACTCAATTTATCACTTACCCAAACCTTACCTCTTCTTAGTGTTTTTGCGATTAGTGCATATCGCTTAAAGCCAGTATTGAATCGACTATTTGTTTCATTCTCAGCGATTGGATTTTCTGATGCGACGTATCATAAGATTCAAGCTCATCTAGATTTACCAAGTTATCCACTTCCTAATCATGATATACAACCCTTACCATTTGATGATTCGATTGAATTTAGAGATGTATGTTTTTCTTATCACGAGGATAAACCCATCCTTGATCATGTGAATGTGACGATTCATAAAGGCGAAACCTTAGGGATTGTCGGGTCAACAGGAAGTGGTAAAACGACCATGATGGATATTTTACTTGGATTACTTTCACCCACTTCTGGACATGTTCTGATTGATGGGGTGAAATGTGATGAAGTCAGTACCATTGCATGGCAAGCCAACTTAGGGTATGTCCCTCAGGATGTTGTGTTAATTGATGCGAGTATTGCGGCGAATATCGCATTAGGCGCAGAAGTGATTGATTTTAATCGCGTTATTGAAGTGGCCAAGATGACACAAATGCATGAGTTCATTATCACTCAAACCAGTGATGGCTATGACACGATGATTGGAGAGCGTGGCGTAAGATTATCAGGGGGACAGCGTCAACGTTTAGGGCTTGCGCGAGCACTGTATCGTGGAGTCAATACACTTGTTTTGGATGAAGCCACCTCAGCCCTTGATGGTGCAACTGAAAAAGAAGTACTTCATGCTTTACGAGGACTTAAAGGACAACTCACACTCATTATGGTGGCGCATCGATTTAATACCTTAGTGGATTGTGATCGCATTTTAGTCTTAAAAGAAGGTAAGATTGTGGATAGTGGAACGTATGACTATCTACTCCAACATAATGCAGATTTTAGAAACTTAGCGCAAATTAAAGGAAGTGAGGAACTTTCATGAAGATATTCATCAGTGGGGTGGCGGGGTTTATTGGCATGCATATGGTTTTAGCCTATGAAGGTCACACCATTGTTGGGGTGGATAATATTCAACCATATTATGATGTGAAACTCAAACATGAAAGGCTGGCAAAGTGTAAAGACCAAAAAGGATTTACTTTTATCCAAGCGGATGTGTGTGATGAAGCGAAGATGCGTGAACTTTTTGCGCGTCATCAGTTTGATGTGATCATTCATTTTGGGGCTCAAGCAGGGGTCCGTTATTCAAAGAAATATCCTTTAGAAGTGTTTGAATCCAATACCATGGGATTTATGGTGTTAGCTCAGTGTGCACTAGATTATAAAGTCCCAACCATGATCTATGCCTCATCATCATCGGTGTATGGCCATGTGAATGTGGGACCATTTCATGAGGGGATGGATGTGGATCATCCAAGCAGTGTGTATGCACTCTCTAAACGTGCGAATGAGTTAAGTGCCCAAACCTTAAGCATGATGGGGGAAACGACCTTTATTGGCTGTCGCTTCTTTTCTGTGATTGGCCCCTATGGTCGTCCTGATATGGCCTATTTTAAATTTGCGCATGCAGGGGCCACACAAAAAGCAATTACCGTGTATGGCGATGGATCCATGAAACGAGATTTCACCAGTGTCTTTGATGTCTGTGACATCATTAAACGACTAGTGGAGGTGGCTCCACATTGTAACACACGACATACCATCGTGAATATTGGCGCAACACGTCCCATTAGTGTCAATACACTCATTGAAACTTTAGAAAAACAACTTGGAATAACACTGATTAAAACGTATGAAGAAGCTTCGAGTATTGAAGTGCCACTTACACACTGTGATAGTACAATCTTAGAATCGTTAATTGGCCCCGTTCATTTAACCCCCTTTGAAACAAGTCTAGAAGCCTTCACCACATGGTTTAAGGAGCACAAACCCTATGCATATCTTGATCCTTTCATCGATTGATCGAATCGAAGTCAATGGAATTAAGGTCTCTGTTCCAGCCTTAACCCAAGCACTCAGTGAGGTGACTCAAGTGACTCACATTGATGAACATGATTCACATTATTCATGGTTTTTTAAGTCATTTGATTTTTCAAAATTTAATCCCCCCATTGATGTGATTTGTTTTCAAGAAGTATATAAACCTTGGTTTTGGAAATGTGCCAAAAAAGCACGTCAACACCATATTCCATATACCATTACACCACGTGTATCATTAACTCAAGGGGCCCAAGCTCAAAAGGCTTGGAAAAAGAAACTGGCGAACATTTTCTTTGTGAAGAAGTTTGTGAATGAAGCCTTAGCCCTTCATTTTCTTAATGAACATGAATCACACACGTCCTTGCATTTTAAGCAACCCCATACAATCATCATTGGGAATGGCGTCAATGTTCCTGAAGTGATGAATACTCAAGCCCGAGAAAGAGTAATGGTGTTGCTTGTACGCAAAGATATTGATCATAAAGGTTTAGATATTTGTGTTGCCGCGGTCAAAGAACTAGCCGATGAGTTTAGAAAACAACAGTTTCAAATTCATATTCATGGTAGTGATTATAAAAACCAAGAAGCCACCTTACTTAAACTCATCCAAGAAGCAGAAGTCGAGGATATCATTTTTTCTTACCCCGCCATTTTTAATCAAGACAAGATTGATAAACTAAGTTCAAGTCAAGTGATCTTACTTCCATCTCGCTTTGAAGGACATCCTCAAGGTCTTCTAGAAGGCTTAGCGTATGGGTGTGTTGGTATCGCTTCTAGTGGCAGTAACATGGCGGATGAAATTGTACAAAACCAAGCAGGCTTTCATGCGCATGAGGGCAAAGAAGGGTTAATCGCAGCATTTAAAGCATTTTTTCAGTATCCTGAGTTTTGGCCAGTGATGAGTGTTAACGCTCATGCATGGATGAAAGAAAGTGCGAATTGGTCGATGATCGCAGCTTCACTTTTGTCTCAATTAAGTGACCTTTTAGGTCATCGGAGGGTATCATGATTAGTAGTGTTCATAACGAAACCATTGTGTCATTGACTAAACTTCATACAAAGAAACATCGCCAACTTAGTGGTCTTGCGCTCGTCGATGGGGAACATTTAGTGAGTGAAGCCATAAAAGCAAATGCCCTTAATCATCTCTATGGTCTTAGTGAAAACGCACCGTTTGAAGGGGTTGCATACACTCAAGTGAGTGAAGCAGTGATGCGAAAACTATGTCAAACCAGCTCGCTTTCAAAAATGGTGGGTGTTATAAACCTACCCAATCCAGGACCACTGGGTGATCAAGTCTTAGTGCTTGATGGCGTCCAAGATCCTGGTAATGTGGGCACCCTCATTCGCAGTGCACTCGCATTTAACTTCACAAGTATCATTACATTACCTGGTTGCGCTGACTCGTATAGTGCGAAAGTGATGTCTGCATCGCAAGGGGCAATCTTCAAGTGTTCCATTCATGAACTTAGTTGTGAAGAGTTTAAGAAAGTCTCACACAAGTATCATGTCTTAGTCACTGATGTCCATCATTCTAAAACATTAGATGAGATCACTTTTAAAACTCCAAGCATGCTTGTATTAGGCAGTGAAGGGGCAGGCGTGAGTGAATTTGTGAAGTCTCTTGCGCATGAGCGAGTACGAATTAAAACCAGTGAAGTGGAATCGTTGAATGTGGCGATGGCTGGATCAATCCTGATGTATGTCCTCAATTCATTAAAAGGTTGAGAAAAGCTTTAATGTGTGTCATAATAAGAACGAAAATCGATGCGTGAATCCGTGGTATGATTCTAATTCAAGATTAGCGAGAAGTGAGAGTGCAAGACTTCATTGAATTCCATACTATTCAATTCACAAGAGAAGAAACCCTTCCGTTGGTCACGTTATCACCTTAGAGGTGCACTCCATGTGAGTGAATCAGAATGGTACCGCGTGCAAACGTTTCTGAATTAGAAGCGTTTTTTTTATGTTAAGGAGGCAATATGTCCATTCAATCAATTCATCAAGAAGCACTCCAAGCGATTGAAGCTGCCACAAGTGTGGCTTCACTCAGTGAGGTTCGTCAAGTTTATTTATCCAAAAAAGGGGTTGTGGCTTCACTTATGAGCACCCTCAAAGACTTATCCGCCGATGAGCGCAAAAGCTTTGGAGCTGAGGTCAATACTCTTAAAAGCACTTTAGAAGAAGCCTTTGAGATTGCGCAAGCGCGCTTAGAAGCTTTAGAGTTAAGTGCCAATTTAAAGAAAGAAGCGATTGATTTAACCTTACCAGGTACGTCAATACTAAGTGGAACACTTCATCCACTCACTTTAGTGGCGCAAAATATTGAAGATGTCTTTATTGGCTTAGGGTATCAAGTGGTGGAAGGTCCTGAAGTCGAACTGGACACGTATAATTTTGAGCGAGCGAATATTCCAGCCAATCATCCAGCTCGCGATATGCAAGATACCTTTTACATTGATGTGGAGTGGTTACTTCGCACCCATACAACCGCGATACAAACTCGAGTGTTAGAAGCAAGTGCACCTCATGTTCCGATTAAAGTCATTTGCCCAGGAAAGGTGTATCGAAAAGATGATGATGATGCGACGCATTCTCATCAGTTTATGCAAATAGAAGGTTTAGTGGTGGGTGAAGGGGTCAGTATGGCGAATTTAAAACATACGCTTGAAACCTTAGCTAAAGCCATGTTTGGAGAAACTCGAACCATCCGTTTAAGACCATCGTATTTCCAATTCACAGAACCAAGTGTGGAAGTGGATGTTTCATGTCATCTTTGTGGGGGCAGTGGGTGTAATATATGTAAACAAACCGGATGGATTGAAGTCTTAGGGGCAGGGATGGTTCATCCTGATGTCTTAAGAATTGCAGGCTATGATCCAGAGAAAGTCTCAGGTTTTGCCTTTGGATGTGGAGTAGAGCGAATTGCGATGCTCAAGTATGGTGTGGATGATATACGTCATTTTTATACAAACGCTAGACCTTTCTTATCGGTCTTTAAGCGTTTTGAGTAAGGAGAAATCTCATGATTATTTCTAAACAATGGTTATCCACGCGAGTGGATTTAAGTGGTCTTAGTAATGAGGCCATTGCGCATGCCTTAACGCATGCAGGGTTTGAAGTTGAGGAGGTTCGTCCACTTGTGAATGTCACTGGCTGTGTAATCGGCCATGTCTTAACATGTGTGGATCATCCAGATTCAGATCATCTTCATCTGACTACAGTCGATGTAAAAGAAGAAGTGATTAGTGTTGTATGTGGAGCGGATAATGTGGCCGCAGGTCAAACAGTGATTGTGGCGCGAGTGGGGGCAAAACTTCCTAACCTCACCATTAAAGCCACCACAGTTCGTGGTCAACCTTCCATGGGGATGATTTGTTCATACGCTGAATTAGGGATTGAAGATAAATTTATCCCAGAAGATCAAAAAGAAGGCATTGCGGTGTTATCTTCAGATCTTGAGATTGGGTTGGATGCCCTCGAAGCATTAGGATGGGATGATACCTTATTTGATGTTTCATTAACGCCAAATCGAGCCAATACGAATTCCATGGTGGCGATGGCTTGTGAAGTCAGTGCGATTTTAAATCGTGAACTACTTCCCGTAGCGCATGAGTTAGTCCCATATGATATTGAAAATACACCATTAAGTATTACATCCACCTCCTCAGGATGCACTCAATTTTTAGGTCGCATTATTGAAGAAGTGACCCTCAGTGAGTCTCCACGTTGGCTTAAAAATATTCTCATGGCCCACAATATTAAATCCATCAACAACGTTGTTGATATCTCAAATCTGGTCATGCTTGAAACAGGTCATCCCCTCCATTTTTATGATCGAACACTCCTCAATGATGATCATTTAGGGGCTGCGGATGGATTTAAAGCGTCGTATACAGCGCTTGATGAAGTGACTTATGAATTAGTTCAAGATGATGTGGTGATTGTCTCACAAGATCAAATTGTAGGGTTAGGAGGTATTATTGGGGGAGAAAACTCGAAGATATTACCAACAACCACATCCATGATTATTGAGGTGGCGGATTTTGATCGTGAACGCATTAAAGCCACACAAAAACGACTTCAAATTCAAACAGATGCAGCAACACGTTTTGCCAAGTTTATTGATCCTATGACCACAATGGCCACGATGGAGCGTGCAACGTATTATCTTAAAACCTTAGCGAATGCGAAAGGGATTCATCCTGTGGTGGCGTATGCACCACTTGCGAATCTTGAAGAAACAGAAATCACATTATCACTAGACTTCATCAATAAGCATCTTGGGGCTTCATTAAGTGTTGATCAAGTGTATCACACCTTAGATCGACTAGGGTTTAACCCTGAGGAAAATGAAGGGGTATTTACATGTTATATTCCGACTCATCGCGATGATGTTAAACTTGCGGTGGATGTGGTGGAAGAGATTATTCGCCTCCTTGGCTATGATAAGATTCCTTCCACGCCTTTAGCATTAACCCAAACGGCAGGTCGACTCAATGAGTCTCAAAAAATGAAGCGTCAGATTCAACATATTCTTTCAGGCATGGGCCTTAATGAAGTCATTACGTATACCCTCATGCATGAGAAATATGCGAGTGGTCCACTGGCTTCACAAAAACCTTTGAAGATATTAAGTCCACTTTCTGAAGATCGTCAAATGATTCGCTCGCATCTATATGCAAGCACTCTGCTTAATGTTGCCCATGCGCAATCGTATAAAAACCCATACAACAGTTTTGAAATTTCACATGTGTATGATGAAGTCGGCATGAAAACACGCTTAGCGATTGCACTTTCAGTGCCGCTTGTGTCAAATACCATTTTAAAAGAAAAAATTACTTCATCAGTGTTCACTTTAAAAGGGATGATTGAAACCTTACTCAATCATTTAGGTATTGTGTCATCACGCATTTCAGTTTCATCCATGGATGAATCACAAACGTGGATGCATCCAACTCAAAGTGCATGGATTCATGTGGATCTTAAACCCATTGGTTATTTTGGGGTAGTGCATCCACTGAGTGCGAAGAGTTATGATGTGAAGCAAACTTTAATAGCGGAACTTGATTTAAGTGCACTTGAGGCCTTAAAGAAAGGGAAGATTGCGTTTGAAGCCATTTCTAAATATCAAACCATCACCAAGGATATCGCGCTTGTGGTTGATAAAACACTCATTAGTGCCAATCTGATTAAAACCATTCTTAAAGCAGGGAAACCGCACTTACTCAGTGCTCAGGTATTTGATCTCTTTAGCTTAAGTGAGACCACACAATCCATGGCGATTACACTCACCTTTAAAAACCAACAAGTCTACACTCAAAGTGAAATTGATGGTGTGATTTCAAGTGTGTTAGCGGCGTGTGAAAAAGAACATCACGCGACATTACGCACATGAAACGAGCCCTGATTAGTGGAGCTTCTTCAGGGATTGGAGAAGCATTCACCCTAGCGTTAGTGCAAGAAGGGTATGATTGTGTCGTCTTTGCGCGACGTGAATCTAACCTTCAGGATTTAAAACAGCGATGTGAAAAGATAAGAGAAAATAGTTGTTCCTATTTGGTGTTGGACGCTCGTGAAGAGAACACCATGGATATCTTAGAAAACGTTATTCAAGACAAACAATGGACCTTTGATTTAGTCATTAATAATGCGGGGTTTGGATATATAGGTGATTTTAAGGATATGAAGGAATCAACCATTCATGACATGATTGAAGTGAATGTGAACTTTCTAACGCGCTTAACCTATCGCATGATTCCGTACATGAATCAAGGCGGCATTTTTCTTCAAGTATCCTCTTTAGCAGGTTCAATGAGTGGTCCATACATGAATGTATATTATGCCACTAAAAACTATGTGAGTGCCTTTTCACTGGCTTGTGATATTGAATTTAAATCTTTAGGACTGCGCTCACTCGCTTTTATTCCAGGCCCAGTCCACACCGAGTTTGGTCAAGTGGCCAAAGCTGGATCACTTCCAATCTTTAAAACCATTAAGAGTCAAGATGTGACACAAGCTGTGAAGTTTGCGTTAAAAGGCATTCAAAAAAGACAACGTTTTATTGTCTCACAACCCATCCATCGTGTACTATTATGGTGTGTGAAGTGGTTACCTCAAAGTTGGGTTGCGCACATTGTCGCCAACTTACAGAAAAAAAGAACTCAATAAGGAGAAATCATGGGACGAGCATTTGAAGTAAGAAAAGCAGCCATGGCGAAAACCAGTGCTGCGAAAACAAAAGTATATTCTAAGTTTGGTAAAGAGATTTATATTGCGGCTAAAAATGGTGAACCTAATCCTGATATGAATCAGTCTTTACGTCGTATTATTGATAAGGCGAAATCGGCGCAAGTGCCTGCGGATATTATTAAACGTGCTATTGAGAAAGCTAAAGGCAATGATGATACCCAATATAATGAAGTTCGCTATGAAGGTTTTGGTTCCGGAGCTGCCACCATTATTGTGGAGTGTCTTAGTGATAATGTGAATCGTACTTATGCGGATGTACGCAATGCCTTTAATAAATCTCATGGTAAGCTTGGGGTCATGGGGAGTGTGATTCATACCTATGATCATGTAGGACTACTGCAAGTGCCATTTCATGATGAAGAAGCCGCATTAGAGACACTCATTGAAGCCGAAGTGGATGTCATTGACTTAGAAATTGTGAATGATGAATTATCTGTCAGTGTTGCGCCAAGTGATTTATATAAAGCTAAAGAAGCTTTAAGTACATTAGTCAATGCGGAGTTTAGTGTATTTGAAACCACATATATTGCGCAAGAAAGTGTTACATTAGAAGGGGATGATCTTACTCATTTCAATAAGCTTTTAGGGATGTTAGAAGCGCTTGATGATGTGAGTGATGTGTATCATAACGTGAATTTATGAAACGGGTTATCACGTATGGTACCTTTGATTTACTTCACTTTGGACACATTGAACTTTTAAGACGAGCTAAGGCTTTAGGAGATCATTTGATTGTGGCTTTATCCAGTGATGAGTTTAATGAAATTAAAGGTAAACATGCTTATCATCCTTATGAAGAGCGTAAAGCCATGCTTGAAGCCTTAAGGGTGGTGGATTTAGTGATTAGAGAGGATACTTGGGAACAAAAATCCAGTGATGTCGCAAAGTATCATGTGGACGTGTTTGTGATTGGGGATGATTGGGAAGGAAAGTTTGACTTTCTTAAAGATCAATGTGAAGTGGTGTATTTACCACGGACTGAAGGAATCTCAACGACGAAGATTAAACATGATTTGGAACAGAAACGATAGTTGAACATGGTGTTTGTCATTAAATATTCAGTAATGAAAAAGATGATCTAGTTGACAAGATCATCTTTCTTTAGTTTAGTTAATGAATTATTATTTTAATGCTTGTTTGATTTCGATTTATCTTATGAAAATCTAAACTTGAAAATCAAAATATAAACAACAAGTGTGTATATTACACTGAACAAAGTTCCAATTAGAAAGTATTCACCGAATTTCGGTTCTTTAAGTTTTTCAAATCTAACTATTGATTTGATACCCAGTGCAAATGCAATTGCAGTAACATCTCCAATAGCAAGCATGATGATGATGAGTAACCTTTCTAAAATTCCAATGAGTGCACCTGCATTTTCAAAACCTATGTCATGGACAGTTTTATTTCTACAATCATAATTGTCTAGCTCGTCATGGTGAAACAAAGGATCTAATCTTTCATTTTCACTTTTAGGACTAAACTTCTCAAATGTAACTTGAAAGATTACATTTGCAGTTTTGTTAATCAAGAGAATTGCGAGTAACCAATTAATTATTAATTCATTTTCAAACAAAATTGAGTTGATACTTAAGTAATTAGAAATTAACAAAGAAATCAAAAACAATACATTTAAATGTAAAATTTGATCTCCATAAAATAGAATTATTTTTTGATTACTCAATTTTTTCGCTAGGAGTGTTTTAATAAAATCAATAACAAAATGAGATATAAAATATCCAAACGTTAATAAAAGTATCACTTTCATATGGATATTTTGATAGTTAATAAAACGGGGATGCGGACAAAAACTTGGACTAAAAAGGAGAAAAAATGCCTTCGTATGCAAAAGAAGATATCAGAATTGCTTTAGAACTTTTTGACCAAGAGAAGAATGCTACACGAGTAGTAAGAATCCTCGGGTATCCGACCACAGCGACCCTTTACAATTGGCTTAGACAACGAAATTCAAGATTACTTAGTGCTAACCCTAACCAAAGAACTCAGAGTGAAAAAGGCACGACATCCTTCTATAAGCATCGTAAAAGTGCAACTGTTGACGAGAAGTTGGAT
>JAGXSD010000033.1 GCA_018333955.1 Erysipelotrichia bacterium | reverse complement strand
CTCCAACGCTCTCAAACTTCGAATGTTTTCCATAAATCCAAATAGGATGACATGAATCATCATCTCTGGGTTGTACTCGTTCCTTCCTTTGGTAGAAGATTGAATAAACTGAGAAAGTTTAAGTCCACCTACGACTTCCTTAAAACTGATAACAGGATCGTTTTCATCAATTTTATGTTCTAAATTGACTGGTAAAATGAGTTGAGTTGGTTTATACTCTAATTGTAATTTAAGGTTTTGCATATCTTAATTATATCAAAAAGCCGAGGTTCCTCTTTGAGGATTCTCGGCTTTTGATTTATCTTTGTGGCTGTTTATTCGTTACAGCCCCTTTTTGATATGATTTAACAAGTCTCTGTTATTAACCGTCATTTTTAGGCAAGTTAAGACGGGTTTAATATGGATGGATTTGTTAAAGTGAGTCTAGGAGGACATGGATATGAAATGGATTGAAACAATGAATGAAGCGATGCAGTATATAGAAGATCACCTTGAAGATCGCATTGATATGAAAGAATTAGCTCAAATTGCCCAGTGTTCAGAATTTCATTTTCAACGAATGTTTTCAACAATGGTTGATGTATCTTGCTCAGAATACATTCGACGTCGTCGATTATCGCTTGCGGCTGAAGAATTACGACATACAGATATACGTATTATTGATTGTGCATTCAAATACGGATATGAGTCTTCAGATGCCTTTAGTAAAGCATTTAGTCGCTGGCATCACATTAAGCCATCCCAAGCACGACATCAAGACAGTATCATCAAAACATATCCAAGAATCTCCTTTATGATTCAAATCAAGGGAGGAACCGCAATGAATTATCGATTTGAAAAGAAAGAAGCTTTTAAAGTGTATGGAGTAAGTAGACCGATCTTGAAGGATGATAATCTATATGAGCTAATTCCTAAGTTTTGGAATGAAATTCAAGAAAATGATACTTATCTTTCTTTATGTAAAGTGTTTAATCAAAAACCTTACTCATCATTCTCATTGATGGGAGCCTTTTATGATGAGTTCATCCACCAGGAACATTATCGTAAATATTTAATTGTTTCAACAATCACTCCTGTTCAACACGAGTTTAAAGATTTAGAAACATATGATGTTCCACAAGGAGAATGGGTTGTATTCTCAGAGACATTCGAGCATAGTGATGATGCAACTGAAAAAATCCAATCCATGTGGAAACGAGTATTTATTGAGTGGTTCCCAACTTCTAATGTGGAAGCAATAAGTGGAGTATCCATGGAAGTGTTCTCACCAGACTCAAAAACATGTGAAATATGGATTCCAATACAAAGGAAAAATTAGTTTGTCTTTAATCAAAAATCTCATCACTAGACAATCTTTCATTAGAGGAGTACACTTTACTTAAGAATATGGGATTTTATGTGTCATATCATCCTATATCAAACAGAGTGTTTCTGTGAAAGGAGAAGCTTATGAGTGAAAAAGTGTATTCCGCCGAAGACATTGAAAAAAACAAGGTCATTGCCGCACTTGCTTATGCGATTTTCTTCCTACCGCTGATTGTAGACAAAGATTCTGAGTATGGAAAATTCCACGCGAATCAAGGATTGTTGTTACTCATTGTTTCACTCGTTGGGAATGCAATACTAACGATTTCAATTATTGGAATTCTTTTAGTCCCAGTCCTTAATGTCATTTTGCTTGTCTTGTTTTTCATGGGGGCACTCAATGCCTACAATGGTCAGGCAAAAGAATTACCTGTGATTGGTAAGTATACACTTCTTAAATAAGATTCATGAAAGAGCATCTCAGGATGCTTTTTTTTAGGAGTCACTTCAGATTCAGCATAAAAATCAGGCGATTTTTTCAATATACTGACTTAACTATTGGTTTAAAATTATCTTTCCAATTTCATGACCAATTTTTTCTGATTCTACTGTAATATTTCCGTCTTCCGTAAGAATTGGAGTGTCTAGTACACTTTTGATTGCACCAGCAATGCTTAAAGACATTGCAATCTTTTCTTTTTCGCTTTGTGAGTACTCAGAGAAATTAGTTCCAGATTCAACTACTAAGCGCTCAATTTGATTTATCAGTTTCACAAATATTGGATTCAATTTATAAAGTAAATCTATAAATAGTTTTGAACGATTCTTTATACCTTCAAAAATGTCATTTGCAATCTTCAATTCTTCAATGATTACCATAGCTTCTGCTTGGTTTACATAGGCTAAGTCAAGGTTTTTACTTGCTGTTGCGTCAAGAAAAACTCCCAATATGGCAATAGCTGGAGCAGCAATAACACCTCCAAGTACAATTGAACCCATTGCCATACCTCCTCCTCCTGCTGCTAAAGCTCCACCTCCTAAAAATGCTAATGTGGCATTCTTGGCTGCCACTCCGCTTAGTGTAGCAATTGCAGTACCAGTTGAAGCTTTCGCAAGCATCATTGTCGCACTGTATGCACCATAAGCAGTTAAAGCCCCTGCTCCTGATCCTGCGACCAATCCTTGCATTACTGAGTGAGCCATGACGCTAAGCTCTCGTAATTCAATGGTAGCATTTTTATCTATTCTAAACTTATTTAGTTCTTCAATACCTACCGTGTTTGAAAGTTCAATGTTTTTTATTTTTTCAAAAGCATTAATAAATCTATATATAGATTCATCTAGAACACTTAATTTTACTTCACCAAGTAGTTGTAAGCTTTTTGAAGAATCAATTCTTTTTTGGTTTGTAAAAGCACGCGCATCTTCAACTAACTTATTTGCTGATGCATTTACTTCTTTGGCTTCCTGATTTTTCTCATATGCATCAAATGCTTTGAGAGCACCCCATGATGCAACAAGGCCAGCTGCTTTTAAGATGATTTTACTTATTGCCATATAAACTCCTATAGTTTGATGTTCGTGTTGCTTTCCATAATTCTTTGAAAGTCATCCATATCTTCAAATAGTGCTTCTTTTCCCATTTTATTCGTAATAATATTGCTAGCAAGAATTGCCTTATTTATGTCAGAAAAACGATATGCGGTATTAATTTCATTTAGTGCATTTTCAAATGTCTCTCGATAATCTGAAATATAGGAATCAATGAGGTGATTAACTTCACTTCTATAGTTTCTTATTGAGATGATAGCATTCTTACATTCAATTTCAACCAATTCACGATATTCTCTTGCGAGTTTTGCTTCACTTAGCACCATAAGTAAACTACTATAATACGCACTAGACATTGAGTATCCTATCATTCCACCTACTAAACCACCTAACACAGGAATGGGGATAACTATTTGACCTACACCTGCCCCAGCAGCAGATGCGAGCATGCTCGAACCTTTTTGACCAATTTCATGCAGAAACTCAGTTCCATCAATCTCCCCATTAAATAATCTTGAAATCGATTGACTTGTCTCAATCAAGACAGACACTGCTATAACTGGTAATCCTGTTTTTGATAGTGCTCTCACATAATCACTACTTGAATTTTGCATTGTACCTTTAATCGATGATCCAGCAAAAGCTGTAGCATAGCCTAAAGATGATGATTTCAAGGTTTCTTGAGATATATCCTTTAAAGCATCGATTGCATTCTTATCTCCTTTAAAAACAAGTATACTATTACGAATAAAGGAAACCCCACCTCCTACTATTACACTATTAACCGCTGCAATTTTTCCTGCTTCATGAGATAGACTTGCAACATCTTTAACTGTAGATCTTAATGGATGTAATCTTGCTTCAATAGCCTCTTGATTTGTTAATTTACCTTCCACTAGATTTTTATCAGTTAACTTATATTTATCTAGTTTTGCTTGTTCTTTAAGAACAATATCATTCTTACCATTTTTTCTTGCATACTCAATGATGTGTTCCGTTTGTATGATTTTTTCTCTAAGTCTTCTTTTTACATCTGGATAAAAATCTAGGGGAATCTCAATCAAGGCATCAGAAGATCGATACTTATCAAATTTATTCAACATTAATAATCTAAAACACTCTTGTGAATCCTCACCAAGATATTTCAATTGGGTCTCAGAACCCTTTATAAATACACCTCTCGAGTTCACTGCAGCAATATCAAATAATGGGTCATTAATCCCACCAATTGTTGAATCTCCCTTTAATTTCTGAGTTTTAATATCATCAGTTCTTTTAAAATATATCTTTTTATTGTTAATAATGCTTTCGGCACTTTTTCTTGCCTGAGTTTTTACTTCTGCAGAAAATCCTGCCTGCTGTTTGATATTAGAATACTCATATTCAGGGTTTACCCTTCTAGATGCTATACTTTTCAAACTTAACTGAGTGACTTCATTGGTTTCATGGTTTTTCCCAGTATATGCAATAATATGCTCTTTAATTACTGATCCATATAATTGTACAATGCCATGATGCATTGTAATAAAACTTACTTCTGTTGAAGAGAAGTCGAACACTGATTCTGTTTTTGTCTTATTTAGAAGTGATGAAGTTATTCCGTAAGTGTTTAAAAGATTAGAAATTTTTCCAATCATGTCTAGATTTGGGATTTCTTTTCCTGTCTCCCAATCCACTATGGTTTGAGAATTCACATCTAAAAGCAAAGCAAAATCATCGATATTCAACTTTGATAATTTTCTAAGAACTTTTAAATGGCGACCAAATTGCATAGCTTTCCTCGTTCATGATTTAATTCCACTTAATAGAAGTGTATAACATTACTCATTGTATACCAACATTTATTTTCTAATTATCCAAAATAATCAACACAATACTTAATGATTCAAAGTAATTGAGAATTGACAAAGATTCAAGGTATGCATCTTTTTTCAATAATAAGGGTATTATTTGCATCTTGGTTTATATGATATTATTGATATATTCGGAAAAGAGACTTATCTATGAATCATTATAATGTCGTCGTCATTGGGGCTGGAGTTGCGGGTTCGATCTTCGCAAGCTATGCACCTTCACATCTTTCAATCTGTGTCATAGATAAGAAACATCATCATGGAAATGATGGTTTTCATAAGCCTTGTGGTGGACTTCTTTCACCTGATGCTCAGAAGACACTCAGTAAACTTAAGTTAAGTGTTCCTCTTGAAGTATGTGCTTCTCCGCAGATGTTTTCTGTTAAGACTGTAGACCTCAACAATAATCTAAAACAAGTCTACCAACGTCATTATATTAATATTCATCGTCATCGCTTTGATCAATGGTTAATCTCTAAGATCCCCAATCATGTGAATGTTATTGATCAAGCTATTGTTAAAAACATTGACTTTAAGTCAATTCCTCATACTTTAACGTATGAGCAATCAGGACAAACCCATACTCTTAGCTTTGATATGTGTGTTGGGGCCGATGGCGCAAACTCGTTAGTGAGATCAAAATTAAACGCTCCTAAGATTCGACAATACATGGCCATTCAAGAACATTTTAAACTTGAAGATATGGATCCTCATTTAGGATGTTTCTTTGATCAAAGACTGACTGATAGTTATGGTTGGATTAATGTGAAAAATGAACGTGTTGAATTTGGTGCCGCATTACCATTACAAGATTCGCTTAAACATTATGAAGCTTTTAAATCTCAGCTAATTTCTTCAGGATATCCTCTAGCATCCCCAATCTTTAAAGAAGCATGTTTAGTAAATTCTCCAAAACAACTAAATCAGATATTTTGTGGAGAAGATGCATGTTTGCTTATTGGGGAAGCGGCAGGTTGGATTTCACCAAGTTCTCTTGAAGGCATTAGTTATGCGATGGATAGTGCTCTGATGGCAGCAGCCTCAATGCATCATCAAAATCCTTTAAAAGAATACAAGAAAAGAAGTCGAAAACTTAAGTTTAAGATCTTCTTAAAAATACTTAAATCCGTCGTGCTTTATACTCCTTGGATTCGCATACTCGTGATGAAAAGTGGGATTGAAGCGATAAAAGAAGTGAAGTAAATAAATGTTTGCTTTTGTGTAATAATCTTAGTCTTGAATTTCTGAATTTTTATTTCCTTTGATATATTCAACAAACTTGCTCTCTCCAATAATATCTATATCTATTCCTTGGTTCTTTAATTGAAGTGCTTTTTTATGTTTTATCGAAAGTTCATTTTCATCTGACTTATAATACTCATCATCTCCTAAAATTAATATATTTAAATTTCTATTCACTCCACTTAGGACTTTCCCACCATGATTGATTACCAATTGTGCAGCATCAACTCGTTGAAACTGTACTAATTCACCGGAAAAACAAACACTTTTGTTAGCAAAATAGTGGTCATCTTGAATAAGATCATAATTTGGTTTCAATTCAGAAAGGTCATACTTCTGATATAGTCTGGATTTTTTGGACGAAAGATTAATTCCCTCTTTTTTTACTTTTTTAACTGTTTTTTGATATATTTGATGTGTCAAAATGCAATCAACTAGCGCTCTGTGTTTATCCCTTGTCAATCCATGAAATTCTATCAGTGTACTCAATTTATGATTAGGTATCTCTTTATATACTTTTCTAGACATCCGTAATGTATCTATATAATCATTGAGAAGAAGGTTCAATGAAAGTTCTTCTAGTGCTTGATTAATAAATTGAATGTCAAAATTGATATTATGTCCAAGTATTATATCTGGTCCAATAAACTCAATAAAAGACTCAATAACAAACTCAATAGACTTTTCTCTAGAGAGCATTTTGTTTGTGATACCTGTTAATTCTTCGATAAATCTATCAATCTTAATAATTGGATTGACTAATCTACTGTATTCCGAGATAATCTTTCCATTGCGAACCTTTAATGCAGACAACTCGATTATTTTGTCAGTTTTTGTGGATAATCCTGTTGTTTCGATATCAATTACAGTATAATCATCAATCAAAGATAATAAACTGTTTCCTTTAATTTTTTTACTCGGTTCAATATCATATATACTTTTCAAGTTCACTCTTAAATGAACAATCTTACTTTCGAATTCTTTCGAGAGCTCGTCATCAATGTAGTATTTACTATACTTTTTCTGAAACTTCTTTAATGTTTCTTCAATAACGTCCAAATCCTTAATCTTACCTTCAATTACACCAACAACTAAATCATCAACCTCTTTGATTCTTTGCTTTTTGAATAAATTAAGTATATTCATAATACCCCCCACGAGTTTCTTAAATATATTATACACATTGAAATACTCAACAAAGAATATTATTAAGCCAAATTAGCTCATTTCATTATTTTTAAAAACTTATTCAAGTTTAGAATTATTATTCTCCAATATTCTTCCCACCAAAAAAACATCCGCATGGATGTTTTCTTACTTTATTTAAGCTCTACTATCGTATCTGCCATCGCTTTCGCATCTTCCACATCATGAGTGACCATGATCACTGTCACACCTTTTTGTTTGAACCATATTTTCATTTGCCCACGCATTCTCTCTTTGAGTTCTTGATCAAGATTGGAGAATGGCTCATCTAGACATAGAACTTTTGGTTGAGAGGCCAGTGCACGGGCGATCGCAATACGTTGTTGTTGACCACCAGAGCATTGTGATGGTTTACGATGATGGAAATCTTTAAGATCCATCATCCCTAATAACTCATTCACAATCATTTTCTTATAAGCCTTATCTTCTTTTCTTACCCCATATCCAATATTGTCCGCAATACTCATGTGAGGAAACAAGGCATAGTCTTGAAATAGTAATCCTACTTTTCGCTCATGAGGCTCCACATGAATCTCATCGGAAGTTAAGATTCGTCCATCAAGCACAATAGATCCCTTTTGAGGACGCTCAAGTCCCGCTAAACAACGCAGTAATGTTGTTTTACCTTTACCACTTGGTCCTAATATCGCGGTAAAAGAACCTGCCTCTACTCGCATATTGAGATTTTCAAACAACACTGTTTGACCAAAGGCAAAAGATAGATTGTTCACTTGAAGAAACATGTTAATCCTCCTTGTTGACGGATGCAATCACGGGATATAAGAATATCATAGAAATGATGATAATGGCTAGTGATGGGATTGCAGCTTCAAATAAGCGCTCATCACCAGCATATTGATACACTTGGGTGGCTAAAGTATGGTAGTTAAAGGGTCTTAGATTTAAAGTCATAGGAAGTTCTTTGATGACATCAATAAAGACTAAAGCAAAGGCGGCAAGTAAGGAGGGTTTGAGTAATGGCACTTCAATTTGAAACAAGCCTTGTAAATAGGTTTTCCCCAAGGTTTGTGATATCTCATTGTTTTTAAGCCCAATCTTTTTAAATCCCCACTCAATGTTTTGATATCCTAAACCTAAATAACGAATAATTAACCCATAAATCAACATGCCTAATCCAGTGGTCAATATGAGTCCAAATTGACGCGATAAGGTAATAAACGCAAACAAGACAAGAATGGCCATCACACTTCCAGGAATAGAATAACCTAAAAGGGTAATCTTAGAGACCACCACACTCCAAGGTGTGTTCTTCAGTCGGGTATAGTTCCCAACAATAAATCCAATCACCACAATTGATCCAGTCACCACAAGTCCCAAAAACATCGTGTTATAGAGTTGAGACCCAAAATCTAGCCAGTATATGCGATTAAAGGTTATGAATGCCCAACTGATAAGATGCATTAAAGGGAGTCCTAAGGCCAAGAAAATAATGGTGAAAAAGTAAATCAAAATCGCAATATGTTTAATGCCCTTCATCTGCTTTCGCTTTAAAGGACGAATATTCGCAGGCATGACTTGTTTGGTATTCTTTCTTAATATATGCTCAATGATCAGAATCACAAATACAATTATCAATAATAGACCCGCTAAGCGTAATGCACTATCAAAGTCTCTTAGCGCAAACCAACTTCTAAAGATTGCGATAGAGAAGGTCGGCACATTAAGAAATACGACAGTTCCATAATCACCTAAAACCTCGAGTGCCACTAAAACCATACCGCCAATAAATGCATTCATTGCAAGAGGTAAGGCTATTTTAAAGAAGATGCCAGTTGAGCGAGATCCTAAGGTTCTTGCGGTTTCTACGTAGTTCCCCATAAATCGTTCTAGAAACGATTTTGTGGAAATGTACACATAAGGATACAGTGTTAATGAAAATACCAATATCGCGATTACCATGCGATTCCATTCAAACCACTGTGGAGCAAAAATTCCAAATGATCTTAGGGTTGTTTGCATCCATCCCGTATAACCCATGAAATGAGTTAATACATATGCAAAAATATAGGGAGGTATAGCAAGAGGAAAGTATAGTAAAAAACGAATTAAGCGACGAAATTTAAACTCAAAGGTCACCACAAAGTATGCACTCACCACACCAAGTAAACCTGTAAGGATCATGGTTCCAAAAACTAGAATTAAAGTACTTTGAGTGATGCTAGGAAGGGTGACACTCACGACATGTTGCCACGTATCGGATGCCTTCATAAAAAAGCGCGCAAAGCTTTCTGAAAGCACAAAAAGGATAGAAACTATCCAAATTGTGCTGAAGATAAAACTCAATAACGCGACTTTCTTCAAATATTACTCCCACTTAACTGCATCAAACATCATGAGTGCTGCAGCATATTCACGTCCTAATTTCTCATAATCAATCGGTGCTGGAGATATTGGTCCCCATGACGCTAGTAAGTCAGTAAGCTCAACATCACTTCTTACTGGAAATTCACCATTACCATTCATAAACAGCTCTTGATTTTCAACACTTAATAAATAATCAATAAACTTTTGGGCATTAGCTTTGTTAGTTGCATTTTTTAAGATGGCCGCATAAGAAATATTCACATGCACATTCTCAGGAATCACAACACCAATTTTCTCGGCCACTTCACGCTCTGCTTGATCTGCGCTATTAATCATAATCCCTAAGTAGTAAGTATTCATAATGCCAAGATCACCTAACCCTGCAATGACTGCGGCAGCTTGAGCACGATCATTTCCAGTAGGTGTACGAGCAAAGTTCTTCACCACTCCTTCCGCCCAAGCACGTGCTTGAACTGAACCGTTACTTAAGATAAATGACGCAAGTAATGCAATGTTATAAGAGTTTGTGGATGAGCGTACTAGAATTTGATTGGCCCATTTTTCATCCACTAAATCATCATAGGATGTAATTCCAACCCCATCTGGATACTTCTCTTTGTTATAGACGATAACACGAGCACGTTTAGTATACGCCACCCAACGCTCTCCATAGTATTGTGAATCTAAAACATCTTTGTCTTTCGATACATCCACCACATCAAATAAGTCTTCATTGAGTGCAGTATATAAAGTTTCTGCTCCAACAGTTAAGAATAAGTCAGCTTGAGGTTGAGCTGATTCACGAATCATACGCTCTAGTAACTCATTACCATTGGCTGAAATCACGTTCACTTTAATGCCTGTCTCAGCTTCAAAGTTCGCAATGATTGTTTTGTCTAAATCATAATGACGAGCAGAATAAACATTCAATATTTTAGATTGTTCATTCGGATTTTGATTTGTGGGAGCACATCCCGCTAAAACGAAAACTAAGCTAAACAGTATAATAAGAATTTTCTTCATAAACTTCCTTCCAGCAGAGGCCAGTATTTTCTTTGTCTGCATGATTATCGTAGCAAATTCATGAAAACAACCCAAACAAATCAAGTGTTTAGGCTGTTTTTTTTGATTTATTTTAATTTTTTGTGATGTCACTCACAATTACTTCACATTGGATTTTAAGACCGCATAAATAAACTGATCGATATCACCATCCATGACTTTTCCTACGTTACCTTCTTCTACGCCAGTTCTGACATCTTTGACTAACGTATACGGTGCAAAGACGTAGGATCGAATCTGAGAACCCCATTCATTGGCACGTTGTTCGCCCTTAATATCCGCAAGTTTAGCTTCTTGTCGTTCAATCTCAAGTTGATATAACTTAGATTTGATCATGTTGAGTGCTTCCTCACGATTTTGAATTTGTGATCGTCCACTTTGACATGTCACCACAATGCCACTTGGTTTATGAGTCATGCGCACAGCCGAATCCGTTTTATTAATATGTTGTCCCCCTGCCCCTGATGCTCTCATGGTTTCAACTTCAATATCTTGAGGTCCAATGACTATTTCAATATTATCATTAAATTCAGGCATGACATCCACAGAGGCGAATGAAGTATGTCTTCGTCCTCCGGCATCAAATGGAGAAATCCGCACTAAGCGATGAACCCCTTTTTCACTCTTCAATAAGCCAAAGGCCATAGGACCTTCAACTTTAAATGAAACTGATTTTAGTCCAGCTTCTTCACCATCGAGATAATGAAGAACACTCACTTTAAATCCTTTGCGCTCAGCCCAACGGGTATACATACGATATAACATGGATGCCCAATCCTGACTCTCCGTGCCCCCAGCTCCTGGATGAAGCTCGACAATCGCATTATGTTGATCATAATCATGGGAGAGTAAGACTTTGACTTCAAAGGTTTCAAAGGCTTCCATGGCTTCATCATATTCGATTTCAACCATGTCTTTCATCTCTTGATCAAATGATTCCTTAAGTAAATCGACTGCGCCATCAAGACCTTTAAACTGTTTCTTTAATGAAAATAAAGTATCAAGGGTATTCTTAAGGGTATTAAGTTCCCCAATCACTTTTGCGCTTTCTTTCTTATCTCCCCAAAACCCATCTTCTTGCATGAGGGCTTCAAGTTCTGAAATGCGTTTTTGTTTTCCTGATACGTCAAAGAGAGTCTTCAAGCGCTTGTAGCTTGAAGACGATATCTTGACAACCATTTTTTAATTCATACAATTCCATAGGGATTACTTCTCTTTTTTCTCAATATTTAAGTTTAAACAGTATAAGACTGTTTCATTAGACACCCGTGCAAGCATGTCTTCAAAGAGGGCAAATCCTTCTTCAACATACGCTTGAAGTGGATTATTTTGCGCATAGGAGCGTAAGTGAATGCCTTCTCTTAGTTTTGACATGGTATCAATATGTTCCACCCAAGCACGGTCAATGATTCTTAAGACTAGGGTTTTCTCAACAGGGAGCACGACTTCTTTAAATGGCGCAATCTTAGTTTCATACGATTGCCAAATCATATCAGTGAGCTTAGCTTCAATCTCTGATAATGGCATATCTAACATGGTGGTAGGATTTAAAGAGATATCATTAAATCCAAGTTTTTGGATGGCTGGAATAAGTCCATCCCAATCAATCTTCACATCTTTCCCATTTGGTGTGGTATAGGAGCGAATAAGGTTTAAGATAACACGATCAAACATATCTTTAATAATTGAGTGTACATCATCATTTTCCAAAATGAAGTTACGTTGATCATAAATAATCTCACGTTGTTGACGAAGGACATCATCATATTCAAGTAATGTTTTACGCACATCAAAGTTCACACCTTCAACTCGTTTTTGGGCAGAAGTAATGGAGCGAGTAATCATTTTTGATTCAATCGCGACATCCCCGAGTGTTTTAAAGAGTCCTTCCATACGTTCTGATCCAAATCGAACCATGAGATCATCTTGAACTGAGACAAAGAAACGAGAATATCCTGGATCTCCTTGACGTCCAGAACGTCCACGAAGCTGATTATCAATACGACGGGATTCATGACGCTCTGATCCTAAAACCGCTAGTCCACCAAGCTCTTTAACCCCAGGGCCTAACTTAATGTCAGTCCCACGACCGGCCATGTTGGTGGCAATCGTCACTGAGCCTTTAAATCCTGCTTTCGCAATAATATCAGCTTCACGAGCATGGTTTTTCGCATTGAGGACTTCATGAGGGATTTTACGTTGTGAGAAAATTTTTGATAGAAATTCAGAGGTTTCAACCGCCACAGTACCTACTAAGACGGGTTGTCCTTTTTCATGAAGTTCTTTCACTTCCGCAATGAGGGCTTCAAATTTAGCTTTCTTAGTTCCATACACGGCATCTGGGAAATCTTCACGAGCAATCGGACGATTGGTTGGGATTTCCATAACACGCATATTGTAGATAGAAAGGAACTCTTCTTCTTCGGTTTTCGCAGTCCCAGTCATCCCAGAGAGTTTCTTGTATAGACGGAAAAAGTTTTGGTAAGTAATGGTAGCCATGGTGGACGTTTCTTGTTTGATAGGAACATTTTCCTTAGCTTCAATGGCTTGATGTAACCCATCAGAATAGGCACGACCAGGCATTAAACGACCCGTAAACTGATCGACAATAATAATTTGTCGCTCTTGAACCACATACTCCACATCCTTCGCAAAGATATAATTTGCTTTGAGGGCTTGTTGGAGATGGTGAACTAGATTGGTGTTTTTTAAATCATACAAGTTCGCAACTTGGAAATGCTTTTCGGATTTCGCAACCCCAGCTTCAGTGAGCGTCACAACACGTGACTTCACATCTTTCTCAAAGTCTTCGCCTTCAACCAAACGTTTCACAAATTTATCCACTGAGATATAAATGTTTGCCGTTTGTCTTTGACCTCCCGAGATAATAAGTGGAGTTCTAGATTCATCAATGAGGATGGAGTCAACTTCATCCACTAAGGCAAAGTTTAAAGCACGAAGGACACGCTCTTTCACATCAGTGACCATGTTATCACGAAGATAATCAAAGCCGATTTCCGCATTGGTAGTGTAGGTAATGTCATTTAAAAACGCTTGACGCTTTTGAGCAGGGGTCATGGTACGAATATTAACCCCAACACTGAGTCCTAAGAATTCATGGATTTGTCCCATCCACTTTGCATCACGTTGGGCTAAGTATTCGTTGACGGTAATCACATGAACACCTTGTCCACTTAAAGCATTAAGATATACCGGTAAAACTGAGGTTAAGGTTTTCCCTTCCCCCGTTTTCATTTCCGCAATATCCCCATCATGAAGCACAATACCCCCCATGATTTGCACAAGGTAAGGATACTCACCAATAACTCGGTAAGCAGCTTCACGCGCTGTCGCGAATGCGTCCACTAAAATATCATCAAGTGATGATGTCTTAAGTCTTTCTTTAAGGAGTGGGGTCATGGCTTTGAGTTGTTCATCACTCATATCACGATATTTTTGTGATAAAGCATCCACCTCTTTAGCCTTCTTTTCGATTTGGTTTAGACGCTTTTTATCGAAATTAAAAAGCGAACTGATTATTTTGTTCATAAACAACCTCCTGTCTTATTATAAAATAAAAAGTTGGGTTTTCCCAACTTTTTAATGATTAAAGCTTAACGATATTTTGAGCTTGTAATCCACGATCGCCATTAACGAGTTCGAATTCAACTAGAGCACCTTCTTCGATGGTCTTGAATCCGTCCATGTTTAATTGGCTGTAGTGGAAGAACACGTCACGATCGTCTTCAAGTTTAATAAACCCGAAGCCTTTTTCTTTGTTGAACTTTTTGACTTTGCCTTGCATTAACAATGAAACCTATACCCTTTCTGAATCTAAAATTATTCTAAGTAATTTCTGATACATGCTTATTATACACAGTGTAGGGCATTATTGCAATGAATGTTCAACTTATCCGACGAAATTTGTTACTTTCTAGCGATTATTATGGACTGTATTGGCATTTGAGCGTTCCATATCGAGCACGGCATCAATCGCAATCACAATCGCAATGACCACTCTCATATCAGTATCATCAAAGATATCCACTTCATAACTATCCGCAAAACTAAAGAATGCCTTAGAAATGTTCGCAATGATATGATTATCTTGACTGATTGAATATTGATGGGCGGTGAAATTCCCTTGAATGGTAATCCCTAAAGTTGGAAGTGCATACACAGGTTTAAAGAATGAAAACTGTTTTTTGAGGATATGGATTTCTTCACCAATCATGAGTTCAAACGTCGGCAAGAAATTAAACACTTTCTGCTTTACAAAGGCCACTTGTTGCATATCCATGGTTTGAATACTGAGTTGTTTACCAAACGAAAAAACTTTTCCTTCAACTAATAGCACATCTTCTTGATTCTCGTTTTTAATGGTGAAGCGATCTTTAAAACTGAATACTTTTTGTTTGATATATAGTTTCATAATGTACCCTCCTTCGATAATTATACTCTTTATTCATCTTAAGTTTCAAAAAGAGTATAATGTTGATATGAAATCTAACAACAAGCTTGTTAAAGAATCACTATATCTCATTAAGATTACCTGCATTTGGGCACTTTTTACTTTGTTTGCTTTTTTACTTAATTCATTTGGATGGCAAGAATCAACGATTATTTTGACTTACGTTCTTGGTTCAATTATATGGACTATATTAAAGATTCCATATCGATATGGTTTGTTGTTAACCTTTGCCAATGTATTATCTTTTAACTATTTCTTTACTGTTCCATACTACACTTTTAGAGTTGATGATTTTCAATATTTGTATACATTCATTAGTATGTTTATTGTGAGTGGTTTTGTATCTTATGTCGTTTTCATTAGTAATAGAAATCGACATATCGCACACATACGCAGTCTTAATAATCGATATTTATTCCAGCTAAGCGAATTACTATATCAATCCCTTGATTTCAAAGAGGGATTAACAGATGCCATTTCTTTATTAGAGCGAACACTTCATGCAGAGGTTGAAGTGCATGTATTTGACAACACTCAACAAGTATTTGAACTGATTGATACTCTAGAGCCCATCAATAAAGCAAATGCTCTTGATTCATACATGACATTGAAACCCCAATCTTTTACGAATCAAGATAAGATTATCAATTTCTTTCCTATACTCATCAACAAAGAAGTAAGAGGATTTATCTTTGTCAGTGGAGTTAAACTGAGTGTAGATGCGATAGAATGGATGTCTACCATTGGTTCAATTCTAGCTTTGGCAAAACAAAGAATTGAATCAATACGACTTGAAGAAGAAGCAAAACTTAATTATGAACAAGAACAATTACGCGTTTCCCTTTTGTCTTCAATTTCACATGACTTAAGAACTCCTCTTGCATCAATCATTGGATCATCAACACTTCTTATGGATGAACTTATTGAACGTGAAAATGATTTAATCCTCGTGCGAAATATTCATCGAGATGCGAAATGGTTACTTGATTCGGTTGAAAATATACTGTCTCTAATTCGACTAAATAAATCCAATCTTAATAACCAGTTTCAAGTTGTATTAATTGAAGAAGTGATTGAAGAAGCTTTAAAGCATTTTAATCAAGAAGATCTATCACGACTAACCATTGAATACAAACATGGGAGTCAATTTGTAAATGTTGAGGTTCATTTAATGATTAAAGCTCTTTATAATCTCATTCATAATGCGTTAAAGTTCTCGACTAAGGAAGTAAGTATTAATACCTACATAATAGAACCTTGGTGTTGTATTGAAGTCAGAGATCGAGGCATTGGATTTAGTAAATCTGTCAAAGATTATTTAGTTGAAGGGTTTCAATCCACCAAACCAATCGATGCTAAGTATCGACAAGGGGTTGGACTAGGGCTTCATATTGTGTCAAAGATCATTGATGTTCATCAAGGGTTATTAAATTTTATGCCTAATCAAACACAAGGAACTGTAGTAAGTATTAAATTACCGATTTATAAGGAGGATGTATGAGTAAAGTTCTAATCATAGAAGATGATTTGTCATTACAACACTATGTCTCAACATTACTTAAAAATAATGGTTATGATGTATGTGTTGCCGCTAATCTTGCCAATGCACATTCTCTTTTTTATACTCAATCCCCCGATGTCATATTGCTCGACCTCACACTTGGTGATGAAAAGGGTGAAGAATTTCTAAGAAAGAATCGAGAGCTAACTGAGAGTAGTATTATCATTGTTTCTGCAATTGATGATTTTTCAAAAAAAGTTCATCTATTGGATGAAGGGGCTGATGATTACATCACTAAACCCTTTAACCCTGGAGAACTTCTTGCACGAATTCGTGTTGGTATGAGAAAGAAAACATCTTCTGATCCGGCAAAGCAATGCTATCGTTATCATGATTTTTTTATAGATTATGAAAAAGAACTGGTGAAAATGAACAACAATGAGGTTCACTTAACTCCACTTGAGTATCAAATCATTCGTTACTTGACACTACACCATGGTAGAGTGTGTACCACTAATGCTATTTTAAAAGCGATATGGGGTGTATATTATACCCAAGCTGATGCTCAAAACTTACGAGTTTTTATGGCAAACCTTAGAAAGAAAATTGAACCAAACCCAACAAGACCTTCTTATATCCTCACTCATGTCGGTGTGGGATATCGATTTATCGATTAACTCTAAATTTATAGTATCTTTATACGATGTTAGGTACCCTTAACATCGTTTTTATATTGAAAAAAATACAATAAAGGTGGAGGTAAACTATGTTAAACCCACACGAAGATTACGAAGAAGTTAAAACTATTGTCAAATTACTAAAAGACAAGAAATTTGATGAGACTTATAATCTTATTTTAGATTTATTAAGAAACTATCCTAACGAACCTTGGGCTCATAATCTTTTAGGATGTTGGTATGAAATGAGAGGCGAAGCCATCTTAGCCATGAAACATTATCGAGCTGCTTATGCATTAAGTCCTTCGTATGATGCTTCAAGAATGAACGTCATTGAATTTCAAATGCATACACGCTCTATCAACCAGATATATTTCTGAAAGGAACACTATGAAAAAAAATAAACGATTTTTTGTGATTGGATGCTCAAGACTTGGAGCAAGTATTGCTTCATGGCTTTCATTGTCTGGTCATGAAGTGACCATCATGGATCAAGATGCTGACTCATTTAGAAAGCTCCATGAAGGATATAGTGGATACATTATGACTAAAGATGCTCAAAATTCGCAGAATATTTTAGATTTGGACTTACAAAGTGATGACGTTGTCATTGTGGTAACCGATCATGACAACTTAAATCTTATGGTTTCTGAAATCGCTAGTAAAATTTTAGGTGTTAAAAAAGTATATGCTCGTTTATATGATCAGTCTAAAGAACCTTTATGTCAAACTTATCAAATTGAGTTTATAAATACTTCTTCTTTAGCAATTTTAGAATTTGAAAAACGTCTAGGAGGTGTCTTATGAGACAACAACGTGTCGTCATTGTAGGTGGACGGAAAAAAGCTCATTTCTTAACAAAATCTTTCATTAAAAAGAATCTTAATGTCACAATCATCAATGATAGTGAAGCCTTTTGTGAAGAACTTGTCCATGAATTTCCAACCGCAACCATAGCTTGCGCTGATGGAACAAAACCTTATATATTTGAAGACTTAAATATTGAAAGTTCAGACTATCTTATTGCACTTATGCCTTCAGATGCGGACAACTTAATTGCTTCGCAGATTGCTAAGTATCAATTTAAAGTTAAGAAAGTCTTTTGTACAGTGAATAATCCTATCAATGTTGAGATGTTTAAGAAACTTGGAGTTTCTAATGTGATTTCAAGTACTTACATTGTATCCAATATGATTGAACAACTTGTAATACTGGAAAAAATCGAAAACTATATCCCGATTGAAGCTGGAAAAATAGGATTATTTGAGGTTATGATATCTGCTTCTGCACAGGTTTGTTCTCAACCAATTATGTCGATCGACTTACCAAAACAAGCGATTGTAGCATGTATAATTCGACATGGAGAAAGTATTATCCCAAAAGGAGATACCATCTTGATGAGTAATGATAAATGTATTGTTTTGACCACTGAAAGCGACAAAGCGAATACAATTCAAAAATTAACTCAGGTAAAAATAACATGAAATCATATCTTACTATTTTGCATTATGTTTCCACTTTATGTCGCTTTAGTGTTCTACCTATGTTTATTAGTCTATTCTCATTCTTATTTCAACCTCAAAACCATAATGAAATAGCTATAATGTTCTTTATTGCATTGATTATCCTAGGATTTAATATTCTAATCGCTCGATTAACACTTCCATTCAAAAACTGTCGTTTGCATCGTGGTGATGATGCCATTATTGTGACATTGACGTGGATCATGACAATCGTTTTCTCTGCGATACCTTACCTATTTCTAACTAATCTTACAATTGTTCAAGCCATATTTGAATCCACAAGTGGTTGGACTACTACAGGATTAAGTGTAATCAATGTAGATTCTGCTAGTCAAACGATCTTGTTATATCGAAGTTTGACTCAATTCTTTGGAGGGGTCGGCATTGTCTTAATCGTATTTACTTTCCTTTCAGATTCATATGGTTTAAAGCTTTATACTCAAGAAGGTCATAATGATCGTTTACTTCCTAATGTATTAAAATCAGCTCGTCTTATCTCATTAATATATCTTGGATATGTCATATTTGGGATATTAGGCTATGTTGTTTTAGGAATGGGACTATTTGATGCCATCAATATTTCTATGGCTGCTTTATCAACAGGAGGATTTGCACCAAGATCTCAATCACTAGCTTTCTATCAATCGTCTTGGATTGAATGGTTTACTATGGTTCTTATGATATTAGGAGCAACTAATTTTGCGGCTCATATGCTATTAATAAAGCGTCAGTTTATGAATTTCTTTAGGACTTCAGAATTTAAACTATTAGTTGGTGTTACTTTACTGTCCCTTTGTTTCATTTTACTATCTGGGGCACAATTTCAAGTGGGAGTTCGTACTATATTATTTGAACTTATCTCCTCTATCACAACCACTGGATTCACAACCACATCTTACTCACTATGGCGACCTGTTTGGGTTCTAGTTTTAATCTTCTTAATGATTATCGGTGGAGGTAGTGGATCCACTGCGGGAGGTATTAAACAAAGCCGAGTTGTCGCAGTGTTTAAATCAATGATTATGCACGTTAGACGATATACCTTGCCTCGACAAGTTATTAAAGAATCCACCATGCATAATAGTCGTGGAGAAACCTTGGTTATCGACAAAGCAATGTCGCTTGATGCTTCTATGTATGTACTTATCTATATCATGTTTCTTGTGTTTGGTACGTTGATCATTGCAGGCCAAGGATATACTTTATTAGATTCATTCTTTGAGTTTGCTTCCTCATTAGGCACAGTAGGAACTTCTGTAGGAATCATCTCACTCAGTGCTTCCAATATTGTTTTAATCACATCCATCATCGGGATGATATTAGGAAGGCTTGAAATACTAGTTGTTATTGCAGCCGCAATGACTCTAAAACATCGTTTATTTAATTCGTGATCTTTAATAGCTAATTGATTGCTTCAATAACCCTTTGACTCAATGAAACATAAACATGAATCTTGAAGAGTCTAGGGTTTTTTATTGGTAAGTAATGTTATATTATTATTCAAAACACATAGGTTTGGTTTCAAAACCAAGACATTGAAGCGATTCAATAAGTTTTAATTTAACACAATACAAATTATCGTGAATATATCTTTACTTTGTGAATATTTAACGTATAATTACATATGCAAAGGAGGTCATTATGTACTATCTTCATATTGATAAAACATCATCAGTTCCTATTTATAAGCAAATTGAAAACGGTATTTTGAAAGCGTTAGATTCGCATATTTTGCGAACACATGATGTTCTTCCTAAAGAAGATGATTTATGTGACTTCTTTAATATATCTCGTACTGTCGTACGACAAGCCTATCAATCATTAGAAGATCAAGGTATCCTTTATCGAATTAAAGGAAAAGGTACGTTTATTTCGGCAACCTCTCATTTAACTTTTGTGTATCAAGATTTGCTACGCCTTGATAAAGCTTTAATTCAAAAGAAAAGTGATGTGAGTTCGTTTATTGTGCTCAATGACTTTAAAGAAGTGCAAGCTGCTAGTACTCTTGCGGTGTATTTCCCCATTCAATCAAAAGTCATTTCTCAAGCACAAGTGTATGCGAATCCATTTGGACCGCTACTATATGTTGAAGATGTGTTTCATTCAAAATTATCTCAAGAAGTTGAATCAGCTATTGTTGCAAATCAATCCCCATTTGATGCTGTTACATCTCATTTTAAGGGAGCGACCATGACGATCTCACTTGAAGAAGCCAATGGACCCGTCGTGAACTTATTAAAACTTGATATGCCTGATGCGATTCATCGAATTAAAATATCGTTTGTGGATCAAAATAATGACATTATCGCATTACGACAATATGTTATGAGTGGAAAAAACTCAAATCTTGAAACTCTCATTGAAGAAGGAGATGAATCATGAATCATCAACATACCTTTGATATCGATCGTCGCCGTAAAGAAAGTGTAGACATTCAACTTTTTAATTCGATTACGCAAGCAGTTCAAAAACAATTATTACCCCCTAATACACAACTCAATGTGGATGAACTTCACGAACTAGTGCCTGAATTAACTAAACAACGAGTGATTGAAATTCTTGATGAAGTTGTTCAAACTGGAATTGCTCGCAAAAATGGGAAAGAATTTTTCACATTAACTCGTAAGTTCCCATCTATGACTTATCATAAACTTGAAGCACTTCACGACATGTTAAGTTCTCAATATTCTCATGTGAGAGAAGAGATTGCTGAGTTTGGCATTACCAAGCATTATCCTAAACGATTTAAGGATGCAGAGTTTAGAGACCGTGAACCTCTTTATTATATTCAAAGAAAATATTATGCGGATCATGAGCTGATTGCATTCTCAAACTCCTACTTACCGGTCAAGATGTTTAAAGACCTTGATAAAATTGATTTGACTCAAGATACATTATATACTTGCTTAAAAAATCATTATCCTGAATATTCATTTGAGTATTCACGACGCATTTCTTCTGTTATACCTGCTACTATATATGTCAGTGAAGTGTTAAATATATCACGAAATGTGCCGGTCTATTATGGTCGTATTCATTCCTTTAATAAACGCTACAAACAATTTGAGTATGGCGATATCTATGTCCTGGCCAATCGCTTTAGTTTCTCTACTGAGTTCTCAGCCACTGAACTTAAGAAATACTTGTAAAGAAATAAACCACATTCACTCATGAATGTGGTTTTTATTAAAATGTGTTAATGAGTTGATCGACGCGATATTGTAAGTCTTGATCACAAATAAATGCAGTTTTTGATAGTTCCTCCACGTTTTTCACATCGAGGACACACATAATCTTTTTTAAATCTTCTTTAAGTTGATTCACAATGGTGATTGATTCCTCAAGTGAAGTCTCACTGACAAGTCTTAAAAAATAAGAGGATAATCCTACTGCTTTTGCGCCAGCCGCAAGTGCCTTCGCAATATCTAAAGCACCACGAATACCTCCACTTGCGATAAGATCCACATGAGTCTTACCTTTGACACTCAATAGGCTTTCAAGGGTAGAATGTCCCCAACCATTAAAGAAATTTAAAGGTTGTGCACGACGTTGATTTTCAATCCATGCAAAGTCAGTTCCCCCTTGACCACTCACATCAATCATGGTGATACCAATACCTTGAAGTTTAAGGATAGTGGTCGGACTCATGCCAAATCCTACTTCCTTGACAATAAGTGGAACTTTTGCGTGTTCAACACACTCTTTTAAATCATCCCACCATGATGAGAAATCTTTATCCCCTTCAGGCATGACAATTTCTTGTAAGGCATTCACATGAATTTGGCATGCATGAGCCTTCACTAAATCCACCGCTTGATTGACTTGCTTACTTCGATGACCTGCCCCAACATTCGCAAAGCGAAGACCTTCTGGATAAACTTTTTCTAAAATGGTGAAAGAATCATTGAGAGCAGGATTTTTAAGCGCAATTGAGCAAGATCCTGTCGCCATCACAAGATCACAAGCCTTGGCTAAGTAAGCTAGTTTTTCATTGATACGAAGGCTTTGTTCACTTCCACCCGTCATTGCATTAATAAAAAATGGAGTGTTTAGTGTGAATGGCCCTAAGGTAGTGCTAATATCAATATCCTCTAATTTTGTACTAGGAATTGAAGTATGCACAAAACGCATCTTATCAAAATCATTGGAACCATGTTTTTGGGCTAAAGCGAATTGAATATGATCATCTTTTCTTTGACTCATATTTAACCTACTTTGGGATGAAACACAAGTTCATCGAGTATTTTATATCCTGCTTGCGCAAGCACATCATTGCCTAATTGTTGATTCAAGACATCTGGATATAAACACCACACACAATCTCCCCCTCCTGCACCTGAGACTTTAATAAAGCCATCAAAAGGTTCAATGAGGGATGCAATATGCTCCATGGTTTCTGTTTTAATATTAAGTTTGGTGTTTCTTTGAAGCATATCTAATGCACGTGATAATGATTTAGTATGCTTGATTACATTACTCATACAATCTTGATCCATTGCTTTAGAAAGAGGCTCGATATTGGATTTAGTCGTGTCAATAAAGAGTGTGTAATACGCTTTAGTGGCATGTTGTTTCATAATCTTAACCATTTCTTGCGAATCAGCTGAAGCATTCGTAAATACAAGACTTAATGGAAAACTATGTTCTTGAATGGGTTCTATTTGTAGTAATGGCCAAACATGATGAAGTAACCACTCTAAATCTTTATGCATATGTTGAGTTAACCAAGTATCATCATATTTATGGTATAAAATCCAAGTATTAAATGCACTGACTGCTATATCCCCATAGGATGAAAATGGGAAGTGCTCTAGTTGAGAAAGTACCGCCAGCTTATAGATTTCCAATGGTGATAACTCAAAGCCATAGGCTTGTGTGAGTACTTTAATTACGCTAACACATACCGCTCCACTTGAGCCTAATCCATACTTCGTGGTGGTGTTATAATCAAGTGAACTTTCAATATGAAGATGTCCCCAAATACAAGGGATGTTGTGTTGTTGAGCGTAACGTTGTACCACATTAATCGCATCTTGCACAAGCAAGTTACTTGGTATGAATACTAATCCTAAATGTTGAATGAGTTCATAACCTTCTTGATGTTGAGACGAGGTTACACGCCACTTTTCTTCCATTTCAAAACTTGTATTCACACCCACTCGGGTATTAAAAATAATGGCACTGCTTAGTGCACTCACAACGGCATATTCACCCGCAAAGTAGACTTTACCAGGGGCAAATGCACTGTATTTTTTATTCTTCATGAAGGATTTGTGCTCCTTTCTCAGGATGAGTCACGACAATATCTTTAACCTTGAAATGTTCAAGGGTTTCTAGGACTTTATGCAAGGATTGTTGGTTTGTTAAGACCTTGACATGCATCCCCGCATCCATGGTTGGATAAGCGAACTCCCCTTCTTCTTGAAGTTGTATCATCGCATGAACAATCTCTAATGAATGTGAGTTTAAGTATAACGTGGGTGGAACTGCCGCAAGCATGCTGGCATGCATGGCTAAGGCTGAGGATTGAGTGAGTTCTCCAATGGCTTTTAAATCTTCCACATGAATGGCGTGTTTCATAGCAACTAAATCTTGAGTTGTTTTACTCACCCAGGTTGGATAAAATGGCGACGTTTTTACCGTGTTTTTCATGGCTTGTTTTGAGGAAATTGATTTTCGATGATGATTCAATAATGCAAACACCATAATAAAATCAAATCCATCTTCTCGAATGGTGTACACTTCCCCCGTTTTCTCCCACACGACAAGTCCACCATATAAACTACGACATGCCGAGCCACTGCCTAAGCGTGTAATGTTCGCTAAGGTTTGATCATCATAGTAGGTTTCAAAGAAAACATTCGCGGCTTTGGATAAGGCCGCAAAACCACTTGCACTTGATGCTACACCACTTGCGGTAGGACCTGTATTTTCAGAAATAATGCAAATGCCTTCTAGTTCATGTTCTTGCGCAAAATGAAGTAAAAATTTCTTAATTTTTGAAGCATCTTCCTTACTGGCTTTCTTGCCATTAAGAATAAATGAAAATCCTTGAGGACACTCTGTAATCATGGTGGTGGTATGCAGTTCACTGACGCTTAAAGAGAGTGAACCTGTATAAGGAATCACTTCTTCTTCATGTTCTTTCCCCCAATACTTAATGAGGGCAATGTTGACTGGGGCTTTTGCAATGACTTTCTTTTTCATATGAGTGACAAACTCCATACATGAGGAGTTACTTTCCTTAAGGCTTCACAGATGGTATCACAATCTTCTTGATTTTTTGCTAAGGCAATCATACATCCCCCTAGTCCACCTCCTGTAAGTTTAGCACCACACGCATTATTTTCAAGAGCTATGGACACACATTCATCTAATGATGGGGTACTAATGCCTAAATGACTTAAGGTTTCATGAGCTTGGGTCATGATGTGACCTAACTTAATAACATCTTTACTTTGTATCGCTTGTAATGCTTCATGAGTAAGTTGTCCTAACTTATCAATACTGATCATCCCTTCGCTTTGAATGTGCTCAGATACAATCTTTAATGCTTCTTTTGTGGAACCTGATTGTAAGGTTTGAGCAATAATAAGGTATGCTGGTAAAGAGATGGTTAATGCCTGTGGGACTTGACCTTTAATAAACCACCAAGCATGATCAAATGATGTGGTTAGGGCATCAACTCCAGAAGGATTTCCATGAGCCATGGTTTCTGATTGTTGAACCCATTTAAAGAGTTGATCATCACTTAACGGGGTATGCATGTAGTCATAGAACGCTTTTGTGATGGCTGAAGCTAAGGCAGCACTACTTCCTAAACCCGATGAAAATGGGATGGTTGAATTAATATTCACTTCGATTTCGGGAAGATTAAAATATGTAATAAGTGTTTTAATGAGTTCTAATATTGGTTCTAAGTTTTTAGGACCATGATCAAGTAAACCACTATATAAATCACAATGCAAAGAAGACTTTGTGGTCGGTTGAATCATCACTTCTGCTCTCAGTGCTTTAAAAGGAATGGCCAGTGCAGGATGATGATAAACCACACTATGTTCTCCCATAAAGATGACTTTCGCATGTGATATGCCATAACCTTGTTTCATAATGTTTGTCCTACTTATTCTCGCATGTGTATTATAACTAATTATGCCATGGTTTATCAAACTCGCCTATGATTATGATATACTGAAATTAATCTAGGAGGAAGAAGTCATGAAGAAACGTACACTATTTGGTGGCTTAGCCGCACTGGCGATTGTAGGGGCTGCTGCTGCCGCAACCATCGAGGTCATCAAGACCAATCGAAAGATGTCATCTTATGAGAAGAAGATTCAGTTTAAAGGAAATTTGATTGCTTATGAGGATGAGTTTGAAAGTGATGAAATTGCGATTTCATTCTCAGGAATGCAACTTGATTTTACCAAAGCAACCTTAACAAACAATGAAGGTACGCTTCATCTTTTCGCCCATTACAGTGGTGTTGATATTATTGTGCCAGCACATTGGCGAGTGATCACTCAAGGGCTCAATAATCGCTCTGGAGTGTCGAATTTATGTGAAGGGGTCGTAGGAGATGCTCCTACCCTAGTGATTGAACATGATCTTCGTTTTGCGGGTTTAAGTGTACGTAGTGCCCCTGCGAATGTGGAAGAGCTTGTTGGGTTATAATCACAAATTAAAAATTAATAATATTCAAAGATAGAGGTAATCTTGACTTGAAGGTTGTCCCTTGAAGTCAAAGTTACCTCTTTTTTGGTAGGAAGGAGGGTTCAATGTATAACAACGTCACCTATGAGTTTATTCGATGTGATGATGAAGTTCTGACGTATATGAGTGCTGGAGATCATGTTTTAGAAGTGATGGGATATACTGAACATGGATTAACTCATTCAACGATAGTGGCGGGTTGGGCCAATGATATTCTTGAAGCTTTTGGATATAGTGAAAAGGAATGTGAACTGGCAAAGATTGCGGGTTTTCTTCATGATATTGGAAATGCTATCAATCGAGTGAATCATGCCCAATCAGGAGCTTTAATGGCGTATGATATTTTAACCCGTCTAAAGATGGATCCTGTTGATATTTCTAATATTATCGCAGCAATCGGAAATCATGATGAAAGTACGGGTATTCCAACAAGCCCAGTATCAGCTGCACTCATGATTGCGGATAAAAGTGATGTGCGACGAAGTCGAGTTCGATCAAGTGACCAAGCTTCCTTTGATATTCATGATCGAGTGAATTACGCGGTCGAACATGCTCGTTTATTTGTGGATGGGAATGAAAAGACAGTCACACTATCCCTTAATATCGACACTAATATTGCGGCTAAGATTGATTATTTTGAAATCTTTTTATCGCGTATGTTGATGTGTCGTAAAGCTGCGAGTTATTTAGGAGCAACCTTTATTTTATACATGAATGAATCACGAATGATTTAATCATACCCACCAAAAAGTAAGGAAAAATCTATGGAGCAACTTCCACTATGGATCGGATTAGGAAGAATTAATGAAATCAAGTGGGGAATAACTCCCCAAGAGTGGTTAGAGAGTCATTGGTATGTACGGTTTAATGACATGATTCTTGCGGAACCTTCCTCCACATTCTTTGTATTTGCATTAGCATTCATTATTTTGTATGTTTCACTAAAGTTCTTAAACAATACACATCAAGAAAAATCACGATTTTGGTTTGGTTTGAGTATGTTGTCATGGAGTTTATCCACTTTCAGTGCTGGAGTGAGTTATCAAATCTTGAGTTATGAACTTAAATGTGCTGGACAAACTGAGTGTTTATGGACAACTCCTTGGGAGATTGTGTATTTAATACTTTATGTATTGAGTGTGAAGTTTCTAGTGATTGGAGTAAGTGTTTGTTGTGGGGAAGGTCGCTTTAGAAGCATTTTAAAACGATATGCAATCATCGCTGCACTATTATACTTCATCATCATCACAGTCGGGGTCATTGTACCTGATCAGTTCCTCATCTCTTTTGAAAACATGGTGTTGTTTTTAGTGCCGTCTTACTTCATGATGTTTGGGCTTAATTTAGTTAACTTCCTTCGAACAAAACAAGCCCTTGATTTAAGACTGATGAAAGCATGGGTTGGGATGTTACTGATTACAGTTTCATATTTCGGTTTCTATTTATCTGGAATATCCACTCGTTTATGGCAGCAAGGAATTTGGTTTAATGCGAATGATGTGTTGCATATTTTATTGATTCTATGGGCACTTTATATTGCGAACAAGATTGAACCACTCGTCAAAGATAAGAAATAATGCATTTCATTGATTTTTTCATATTTAAAAAGTGTACTAGGTACACTTTTATTTTTGACTAATGTCTTGTTTAATGATTTGCTGCTTTTCTTTGTTTGAAAATAAGGTAGGTTGCGGCACCTAAGACTAATGCTCCACCAGATAGAATCCAAAGCATGGAATTATCTTCGTTGAGTTCTAAATCTTTAGTATTGGTGATGGTGAGTATAGGATCTTCGGCATCAGCTTCTTGTTCGCGATATGATTCGATCAATGCTTCATCCACGAGTTCATAAGTATTCATATCTAAGAAGAATGTTTTTTCAACTTGATCTTCTCCCACTAATGCTACTACTTGATAGAAGCTTAATTTCACTACTGATGGGAAATCAATAATCCATGCGGAGCTAATAACGATGGTTGGATGGACTTGTTCCACAAGTGCATCTTCAATTTTCGCAAGACTTGATTCATCAGGAACTTTGAGTACTGCGTGGGCTGATGAAGTGAATGCGAGAAGTGTCATGATACTTAATATGAACGTCAGTAAAAGCATTCTCACATGTTTTACTGGATTGGATAAGCGAATAGAATGAGTCATAGGTTGTCCTCCTTGTTTGAATACATTATAAGGGAATGAGTTAACGGTTTTCTTAAAGTGTGATGAAATACATAAAAACTATGATAACTGACATGAAACGCCCTATTTAAGCGTTTTTTTTCATGGATGGATTGTAGTTTGAATGGTGTTTCGTTATGATGTATCTATCATGGCCATCACATATCCTGAGCAGTTCCCAATCATTAATTCACATCTTGGTGAAGCCAAGGTGTTTCAAGCGCTTAAAAAACATTTAAGTGATGAATGGCATGTGTATGCGAATGTTCGTTTTCATCAATCATCAATTTATGGGTTGGCTGATATTGAAACTGATTTTATTGTGGCTCATCCTAAGATTGGGATAGTGGTGTTAGAAGTCAAAGGTGGGATTCATATTCGTTTTGAACCAACGACACAGACTTGGCATAGTACTAATCTTGATATGGAAACGTATATCATCAAGAATCCTTTTGAACAAGCTCGTAAGAATCGTTATGCCTTACTTAATGTATTAAAAAACTCAAAACTAAAATCCTTCAGTGACCATGAACTTAATGATCGATTAAGAATTGCCTATGGGGTTGTCTTTCCTGACACCTCCATGATTAATGGGCAACTCCCCATCGAAGCTAGGAAAGATCTGATCTGTTTTACGCATCATCTTCATGAGGATTGTGAGAAACATTTAATCAAACTCATGAAAAACTTCAATACCGAAAATGTGTGTGATCTTAATGCAATGGCTGTTTCAATTCTTCATGAGAAACTTGCGCCTGTATGTGAGATTAAACGCTCTTTGAAGAATTGGATTGTGGATGAAGGTGAATCCATTCTAACTCTCACCCAACAACAATTTCAACTTCTTAATGTCATTCAGATGATCTCTAAGGCTTCCATTTACGGCTGTGCTGGGAGTGGTAAAACCTTACTAGCCATTGAGAAAGCTAAGCTTGAAAGTTTAAAGGGTAAGAAGGTTCTCTTTGTATGCTTTAATACCCTTCTTGGTCAACAACTAGAATCTGTATTTAAAAATGATGAACATGTGGATGCCCATTGTTTTCATACCATTATCTCTAAGCATTATCATATAAGTGATGAAGAGATATTATTCAATGATGAACTACTGATGGAAAGAGTGATCAATGAACCGTTAGGGTTGTATGATGGACTCATTATGGATGAAGCACAGGATTTTAGTGAAGAAAGAATGTTGATGGTTCATACCTTATTAAAGGAACATGCCTTTAAATTCTATTTCTGGGATGATCATCAGAATATTAATCTTAATCAAACTGCGATTCCTCCTTGTGAGACTCAGCTGATGTTGACACGAAATTTTAGGAATACTCAAAAGATCTTTAAATCAATTCGTAAGCATGTGGAGAAAAACATTGAACTTCATAGTGATGGGCCACTAGGGCGTGAGATTGAGGTGTTATCATCTTATCCAAAAGGCAATGATGAAATGATGTTAAGCCTAGTCGAAGAGAAAGTAAAACAACTAATTCATCATGAAGGATTGGAAGCTAAAGATATAGCGATATTGAGTTTTAAAGGAAAACAAAAATCAAGTCTACATCAACTTAAATCGAATGTTCCTTTAATCTTATTTGAAGATAAAACGAGTCAAGATGCGATTAAAGTTGATACCGTTCGTCGTTTTAAGGGTTTAGAAGCCAATGTGGTGATTATCGTAGAGCTTGATGATGAGAAAGCTATGAGTGATCAGAAGCATTTTAATGATTTATGTTATGTAGCCTTCTCACGAGCCATACATCATTGTATTGTGATTCCAGTGGAAGGGATTAAAATTAAGGTATAAGAAAATCCAAGTTGCCTTGGATTTTTATATTCTTTGAAGTATGACATTAATCCATGATTCACTTCGATCTTGTCGTGCATCTTGTGTTTCAAAGATTTCCACCACTTTAACATCATGTAAGTGATTAATCATTTCGTTCATTGAGTTTAAGGTGAAACATGTGAACTGTCGGCCATCTTTAATATAATCATAATCACATGCTTTAAATGACATATAGAAGACTCCATGCGGTTTTAAGAAATTAACATATTTTTGCATGAGACGTAGGATATCATTTCTTTCTACATGAAGGAGTGATGCGCAAGCCCAAATGCCATCGACTAAAGTATCTATGTTAAATGATTCAAAGGTTTCAAGTCTTACATCTTCAAGGAATAGTTTAGAGAATTCTACTAAGGATTCACTGGCATCAAAGGAGATGACTTTGTAGCCTTTTCTTGTGAAGTAAAGACTATCACGACCAGTGCCAGAACCGACGTCGATGATGATAGATTGCGAAGGTAATGATTGTTCAAATTTTGCATAGACTAAAGGTAAGTCATCGTTATGAATGCTTTCTTGAAGTAATTGTTCGAATTTCTCATGATGTTCATCCATATTCTTATTTTAACATGGAATGATGATGGTGACTAATGTGGGGGATGAAGCATCTTAATTATATTGTTCTTAATTTGTTTTAATTTAGATAATCAAGTTATTTATAATTTATTGTAAGATTTGAGTTTATGGTAAGATTAATGAATAAAGTACTACTAGTGGGGGTATCCATGATTGAATTACCTAAATATGATGGATTAAATACAACTGCATTTTCAAAGATGTTTAAATCATTAACAACATCATATAAGTTGTTTTGGTTTAAAGCTGTATTTGATGAGGTAATTGCAGGCAATTCTGAAATTCTTGTTTCTGATATTGTTGATTCGATGATAGAAGATGCTTTTGAATTCATACACAAGTATAAACTTGGGTTTAGTGTAATTGATCAACTTGAAGCTTCAATAAGATCAATCCCACCGGACTACCGTGGGAATAATGACTATAAATCATTAAGTAAAGTGATCGATCCAAAGTATCTATTAAAATTCAGAAAAGAGATTCAAAATTATGTCCCATATCGCTTACTATCCACATTTTATGAAGATACAAAATCTAAAAAAGACAACATCAAGAATTCCACTATCTCCTACTTCATGAGTAAAGATGATAATGCTTTTTATCAATATGATAAAGTAAATAGAAAAGTACTCGTTTCTCCAGCATGGAGGCAATATATAATAAAAAATCAAAATTTGATATTGGGATGGTATAAATATCATTTGATTAAATTTTTGCAAAGTCGAAATCCCTCAACTCCAAACATCCCTGCAAAGATTGATTCCGATCGCAAAGATATTAATAAACAGCGAAAATTCTGGTTACGAGTTGCGAATGAGAATGCTGAATTATTATATGACATATACTTAGGAAAACCTATTTCTAACCGTAGTACTGAGGAACACGGCATACTTAGTCTTGATCATGTTCTTCCATATGAGTTTGTTTCGCACGATCAGATGTGGAATCTGATTCCTGCACATAAAAACATCAATAGTAAGAAAGGTACTGATTTACCTAGTAAAGACTACATTCGAAAAGCAGTTGATTTGCAGTACAAGTTTTTTGATACCGCAAGGAAAATTACAGATCTCACTAATAAGGAAAAGAAATATCTTCTTGAATATGAACAATTGAATTCGGAATTGAACTATTTAAACCCAAAACTTGATAAAAGCAAATTTGAGTTCATTCTTCTGGAGCAACTTCAATCACTGTACTCAATCGCATACAATCAAGGATTTGATGTTTGGAAAAACGAATAAACACAAAAACAGCCTCACGGCTGTTTTCATCATGTTCAAGAAGGACAATGTAGATCGTCTTTATTTAATTAAGGAGACAAGACCATGTCTTGCATCTTTATTATATCTTTTATTATTGCCTTTTTCTTACCACAAACCCATGCAAAAGTGAGTCAAAACTCACGCAAGCTTAAAGTTGTGGCAGTGTAATCTTAAATGTTGTGCGTTCTTCATTGGAAGTAATACTCATCTCTCCTTTTAATCGATTAAGAATGCTTTTAACTAGATTAAGCCCTACTCCACTTCCTGATGATTGACTTCCTTTGTAGAACAACTCAAACATATGATCCATTTCATCTTGAGTTAATGAAGGACCATGATTTGAGAAAGTTATTGAAACTATATTATTATGTTTTACTACTTCAATAGATAATAATGTATTTGAATAGGCATATTGAATCATGTTATCAATAAGATTAGAAAACATTTCATACACATAAGGGGCATAGGAAGATAACCATACGGAATCCTCACTGACATCCCATTCAAGATCTTTCTTTTCCCAAAGTGGTTGTTTTGAAATAACAAGTCTACGTATAAGTTCATTCACATCAAAAGGTTTAATGACCAAATGCTCAAGTGAATCGACTTTCGATAAGGTTAAAAGCGTTGACGTTAAACTTGCTAATTGATCAATCTCTTCGAGTAAGCGATCTTTAATCTTTTCTTCTGTTTCCATACTTTGAATTAAACTCGACATCACGGTTAATGGAGTTTTAAATTGATGAGACATATTTCTGACAAACTCTTGATTAAGATATTGATTCGAAGACAGCGCTTGTTGCATATCATTAAATGTTTGAATTAATGATGATATCTCATCATTACCATGCTCTTCAATGAGTTGATTATACTGTCCTTGTTGGACCCGTAGTGTTGCTTCTTGAAGTGTTTTAATTCTCTTCATAAAGATAACATTAGAAATCAAAGCAAATAAACTTAAGGCAAGAAAAGCACTAATGAGTCCACCCACTAAAACCATAGGATTATCCACAAATTCAGTAGGTACTTTGACATTCAATGCTCGAATGATTAATCGCGGAATTAATGTCGCCACAAAAAAACTAAATAGGATTGCTAGAGTTAACTTGGTATTAAGTTTTCTCATATAACCACCCCTTTATAACCTAATCCTCGAATGGTCACAATTTCAAAATCAGGACTCTTCACTTTCTCACGAATCGATTTAATATGAGTATCCACGGTACGGTCATAAGACATATTATCCTCACCCCAAATCTGATCAAGAAGTTGTTGACGAGTGAAAATGATTTGAGGATGCTTTAATAGTAAAAATAAAACTTGAAATTCTTTCTTACTTAAATTAATGCTTTGATCATACACTTTGCATAGCAGTTGTTCTTCATCTAAATAACTATGTTTAAAACTTAATTGATGTGTGGATTCTTTGATGGTTCGCTTTCGCAATGCCTGCAGTCGCAACACAAGTTCTTTAAAATGATAGGGTTTAACTAAGTAATCATCCGCACCTAACTCAAAAGCTTTCGCTTTATCTTCCAGTGAACCTAAGGCAGTGCTCATCATAATAAAGGGTTTAGGGTTCACATGTTGAAGAGTTTGAATGAAAGATAATCCATCCATCTTAGGCATCATCATATCCACAATAACACCACTGATTGTATACTCTTTCATCTTTCTTAATGCTTCTTCACCATCAAAAGCCACAACACAAGACATGTGTTGTGACTCAAGATAATTCGCTAAGGTTTCAGCTAATGTTTGATCATCTTCGACAATTAAGATCATATTGACCTCCATTATTCAGTTCTTAATGCGACCACAGGATCTTGATTTGCCGCCATTTTACTTGGTAAAAAGCCTGCAATCAACGTTAAGCCAGCACTCAATGCAATAAGTATCAATGAATAAGATGCTGGTAGAGATGAAAATCCTTCAATATTAAGTAATGTTTCAATCAGCACATCAACACCTAATAAAAGCAAATATGATAATAATATGCCTAAAGTCCCTGCAAAGACACCAATGATCATCGCTTCCGCATTAAAGATACGAGAGATATCTTTTTTACGAGCTCCTAGTGAGCGCATAATACCAATTTCTTTAGTTCTCTCAATAACACTCACATACGTAATAATCCCGATCATAATCGAAGAAACCACTAATGAGATGGCTGCGAAAGCCGAGAGGATTAAAGTGATAGTACTAATAAGCGAAGAAATCGTGGATGATAAGGTTTCTGCAATATCACTAACAATTAATTGTTGAGTAGTCTCTACAGTGCCATTATACGTATCAAAAGCATCTTTAATCAATGTTTTACTTTCAAAGTCTTTAGGATAAATCAAAATAGATTGTGGAGTTAAGTCTGCTCCAATGGATTGAAGTATAGACTCATAGGTGTTGAAAGCATTGAATGGTAATCCAGTTAACACGTTGATGTTTTCATTAGTTACTTGAAGTTGAGCAACCTCAGAATTTTGAGCTTGATTTAACCATGCTTCGTTAAATGATGGAAGAGTCCCTACCCCAACACTTAAGAATGAAGATCCTGAGTCTACTTTTAGTCTTATGACCCCCACAATCTTGATCGTTTGATTGAGTTCATGATTGAGTAGGTTTTGATCTAAGGATTGCGTCACGACTTTTTGATCTTCCACTTGATATAATGCATCATGCGCAATAAAGGTAAATGAATGTTGTAGAAGTTCATCAAAATCAAAAGGATTAGATAGATTTAGATACAGTGCGTTCACTACACTTTGATCAATGGTAGAATCATCCGCAATCACAAAGAGGGCTTCATGACGTTGTGTCGGATAAGTTCCTGCGACTAAATCATAGAGTGATAAAACAAATTCTTGATCTGCAGGTAGTTCAAAGAAAAGTGATTGATTGGATGCTAAAGGACCGTCTCCACCACGAATTCTAGTTTGTACAAAGGTTGGTGTATCATTCACTTGAGTGGCGACATTCAGAGTTAATGAGCGTTGATAACTCACTGAGTTAATCCATGAAGGATTGAGAGTTTTTAGAAAAGCCATTGCATCGTCATCAAAGATATTGACATGAGATACTGTCTCAGTGGTGGCATCGACCACCAAGCCTTGAGTTAATGCTTCATTTTTACCAGGATTGAATACCTGAGCTGGGCGATTTGCTAGATTATTGATACTTACATTCTGATTGAGTTGAAGTGGAAACCCAGCTAAAGTTTCACTTTCAATGGAAGATACATACGAATCCATTCCATTGGATAATGCTAAAACTAATGCAATCCCAATAATGCCAATCGACCCCGCAAAGGAAGTAATCAATGTTCTTCCTTTTTTAGTCAGTAGATTCTTAAACGATGAGCTTAAAGCTGTCATATACGACATTGAAACATTTTTGAATGAGTCTTTGGAGGGTTGAACATCCACATCGTAGGGATGTGAGTCATTGACTACCTGACCATCTTTAAGTTGAATGATTCTTGAGGAATATGTTTGCGCAATCTCAGGATTATGAGTCACCATGATGACACATCGATCGTGAGATAACGTCTGAATTAAACTCATAATAGATTCTGATGTTTCAGTATCTAGTGCCCCAGTAGGTTCATCCGCAAGCAATATCTTAGGGTTATTAATGAGTGCTCGGGCAATCGCAACTCGTTGCATTTGCCCTCCTGAGAGTTGATTTGGTTTTTTATGCATATGATCTTCTAAACCAACTTGAGTTAATACTTGAATAGCTTTTTGAGTTCTTTCTTTCTTCTTAACACCACTCAGTGCTAATGACATCGCCACATTATCGAGTACACTTAAATGGGCAATTAGGTTATAAGATTGAAATACAAAACCAATCGCTTCATTACGATAACGATCCCAATCTGAATCTTTATAATTCTTAGTTGAGACACCCTCAATGATGAGATCTCCACTATCCATGTGATCTAAACCTCCAATAAGATTGAGGAGTGTGGTTTTGCCACAACCTGAAGGACCTAAAATGGAAACGAATTCATTTTTTCTAAAGCTTAAGTTTATTCCTTTTAAGGCTTGAACTTGTGTTGATCCTAGTTTATAGGATTTAATAATATCTTTGAGTTTTAACATAGACATCTCCTTGTCACTGATATTCTAACAAGCCTATGTGAAGTGAATTTGAAGTTTAAAATAGATGTCCATGGACATCTATTTCTTAAACATTAATATGAAACTTGTTTGTGATGGATTAGATTCCACTCGTATGCTGCCACCATAGTGTTCCATGACAGCCTTCACGATCGCAAGTCCAATACCTATATGACCTTTTTCACCTTTTTGGAAACGATTGAAGATGATATCCTTAAATTCATCTTCGATCATCTCTCCATCATTGGAAATTCGAACTTCTAATTCGTTGTGATGATGAATAACATCCCATACAATCTTAGTTTTCGCATATCGAATGGCATTTGATAAAAGGTTTGTGAACACTTTATGTAGACTTGACTCATCAATATTAATGCTTGAATCTAATGATGGAAAATGATATTCCATGATGAGGTTTCTTTCTTGAAGGAGTACATTCATGGAAGAACTGATTTCTTCAATAAGATCTCGTACATCGAGTTTTTGAACCATCATATCCACGGAATGAGCTTCAAGACGTGATAAAACAAGTAAATCTTCAATGAGTGATTTTAATCGCTCTCCTTGACCACTAATGACTTCTAGAGTTTGTTCTTTTGAGGCGAAATCATACTGGAAGGCTTCACTTTGAGCCAAGATGACTTGAAGTGGTGTTCTTAGTTCGTGAGAAACATTTTGAAAGAAGTGACGATTCGCTTGTTCTTGTTCGTCAAGGTTATGAACCATCGTGTTCATGGCTTTTTGAAGATCCAAGAGTTCCTGTTCATGAAACTCATGATGATCCGCTTGTCGTTGGCCTTGCCCTACTGAAGTCGCAAAGGCGGCAAGTTGAGTTAGAGGAAGTGTCATTGACGATGAAACGAAGTAGATGACAAGCATTGAGACAATAAGCATGAAGGTCATAATCAAAAATAAAATGAGGTTAAGACTCGACTTTAGATTAGAAAGTGTACTCATCGAAACATAAAGCACAATCCACTGATTTTCATTGTTAGGATTCTCAATGATGTTCACATAATAGAGTTCACCAGATATTCTCATTTCATGTATGATGAGGGATGGCATAATTCCATTCGATTCAAGTGCACGTGCCATCACACCATGAAACATCATCATTTGTGGACTATGAACCATATTGGTATGAATCGTTTGATAACTTGGTGACATCACGAAATTTTGAGTTGAGACAAAGATTCTTTGATTACCACGATCACTTGAAGAAATGATATTTCGTGAATCCATGATCGCGTCACGAGCATTATCAAGAATGGCTTCATTTATAATGACATTGAAACTTATCCCAATGATAAGAAATGTGGCTGTGACAACCACACTTAAAACAAAAGTTAGTTTTCCTTTAAAGGTCATAAACTTCATACTTGTGTCTCAATTACCCTAAATCCATATCCCCAGATGGTTTCTATCGTAATTCCTGAATCAATCAGTTTTTTTCTTAATCGACGAATCGTATCATCACAGGCACGAGTTTCAACTAAAGCTTCATATCCCCATACTTTCTTTAGAAGTATCTCTCGTGATATCGCTTGATCCGCATGACGGGTTAAATAGAGTAATACCGCAAACTCCATCGGTGTAAGATCAAGACTCACTCCTTTAGCGGTGGCTTCACGTGTTTTTGGATCCATAAATAAAGTATGGAACGTGACCTTCTCTTGATTTTGTTGGCTCAGGTCAAGTTGAACACGACGAAGTAGAGCTTTGACTCGCATCATTAAATTGAGGGTTGAGAAGGGTTTGGTAATATAATCATCAGCCCCTAAATGTATCCCTAATGCATAGTCTAAATCCGCATCACGTGCGGTTAAGACAATGATTGGTACATTGGAGACTGCTCTAACTTTTTGAATGAGTTCAAAGCCATTCATGGTTGGCATATTAATATCAGTGATTAAGCAATCACATGATTTTTCTTTGAAAACTTCAAAACATTCATGAGCACTCATGAATCCTTGAGCATCATATTCGTTCGCTTTTAAGAATGAACAAATCGTATCTAAGATGACTTTCTCATCTTCACAAACATAAATTAGTGGTTTCATACTCCTATTATACATAATATTCTGCGGATAAATTCATGCAAAGTTGCGTCAGTATATCACATGCATTTATTTTTAGCATGCTTTATAATGACCTTAAGAGGTGATATTATGAAAAAGATTATCGTCGTCTTGTTATTTTTCTCTTTAGCTTGGACTGTGTATGTTCAAGAAGAGCGTATTAATCTTTTAGAGAATTCATTAAATCAACTTCAAAATACATTAGCTCAACTTCCTACCATGCCTAATGCAATCATGATTTCTGATGATTCTGATGGGGTTGCGAATATTCTTCCAAGTGTCTTAGAGGGCGTAGTGGGACTTCGTGTTGAAGCCACCATTCGTCAACAAACTTGGTTTGGTGAACGCAGTGTTCAAACAGTTGGATCTGGGTCTGGCTTTTTTGTCACGGATTCAGGATACTTAATTACCAATGCCCATGTGGTTGAGAATGCCTTCCAGAATGAACAATCCTCGATTACGGCCGTCTTGTTTGATGGAACTTCTTATCCTGCAGTTATCGTCAAGTATGATCGTGATCTTGATCTTGCGATACTCAAGATTAATGCGTCGGTTTTTCCTTTAACATTCGCGAGTGAAATGAGACTGGGTGAATCCGTATTTGCGATTGGGTACCCTTTAGGATTTGATTTATCACTCTCAATCACTAAAGGCATTATCTCTGGATTAAATCGAAACCTAGGCAATGGTGTGCCACTCATTCAAACCGATGCAGCCATTAATCCTGGCAATAGTGGTGGTCCGCTCTTTAATATGAAAGGTGAAGTCATTGGAGTCAATTCCTCAAAGATTGCCTCTTCAATTGTGGAAGGTATAGGTTTTGCGATAATGGGAGAGATTGTCACTGAGTTTATGGATGATGTGATTAATTAATGCATGATATGCGATGGAAACATCGCTTTTTCATTAACTGATTTTCACCTACAAATGTAGAATTTCAGGGTATGTTTTTGTTTTTTTTTAATTATTTGATAATATTGCATTATTTTTGATTATCAAACTGTATTATCTTGTGAAATTTCTTTATAATTATACAAAGGAGAAGTCAATTATTTGACTGTGGTGATTATGAGAAACATATTTAAGTTTATGTTTTCGATAGCTTTATTATTGACTCTAATTCCAAAAGGTTTACCCAGTGTGTTTGCTGAATCAATGTTTGCTGGTGGGGACGGAACTCAATTGAATCCTTATTTAATCGAGAATGCAACTCAACTTAATCATATAAGACATGATTTGGACGCTCATTATGCTTTAGTAAGTGATATTGATTTAAGTAGTTTACTTGGAGATTTCGATTCATTAGATGCAACTTATAATAATGGGGCAGGATGGATTCCTATTGGTTCAAATGAGGATCCTTTTACTGGCACATTAGATGGACGAGGTTTTCATATTCATGGATTATCCATCAAACAAGTTAATAATTTAAATGGTGGATTTGTTGGGCTCTTTGGGGTGTTAGATTATGCATTAATTTATAACTTAGATTTAAGTGGTCAGATAAATTTGAATGAGGGAACTTATACTGGAGTAGGATTACTCTCTGGTTCTGCAATGAATTCTCACATCAGTGGATTAAATGTAACTGGTTCTATTTATGTCTTGAACACTAATGGAGCCTTTTATGTAGCAGGTTTAGTAGCCAAGACGAGTCATAATGTTATTGAACACGTACTTGTTGATGTACCTGTCTTCAATGGGTCATCTTTAGGGGCTGGTGGTATTGTTGGATTTTCAACCCACGATTACATTGAGAATGTTCAAAATTCTAATTCTGTGACCGCAGCACGTTCATATTATATTGGAGGTATTGCAGGATATGCAACTGATTCAACGTTTGTGAATGTTCGTAATTACGAGAATATTCGAGGATTGGATTATGTGGGTGGTATCGTGGGTTATGCTGAAAGAATTAATATCGTTGGAGCGCTCAACACAGGAACTATTTCCACGAGAAACATTATTGCTGGAGGAATCATAGGAATGTTATATAACAGTTCTATTGGTGCAGTCTACAAAAATACTGAACTTGAACTACTCATTAACCAAGGTGATGTTATGTCAGAACATTTAGATCCTAGTTTTCATGAACTTGGTGGTATCATTGGATTTGCTTTTATATCTATGGATGAAGATGATTACTTACCTATGAAGCATCTATATGACCTTAAAACTACGCTCCCTCTCATCCATAGAGCTCTTGGTTTAGTCGAAGGATTCTTTGACAAAAACGCTCAGATAATCATTGATGGTAATTACTCACATGGTTCCCAATATCCTATTAATGTGCTTGAAGCTAGAATTGAAGCTCAATTCTTAGGGGATTTCATCGAGCCTAATGATTTTGAAACATTAGTTAGTAGCCTTAGTTCATTAGCATACGATTTCGATGTGACAGTAAATAATAACCTTCTCAACTTCACGTTCTCACAAGCCGTTTTCTTTACTCAAGGTTCTGTCAATGGGCCGATGAGTGATGAATTAGTCGAGTTTAACACAAAAAACACTCGACTTCTTCCAATAACAAATAAAAATGTTCCTAGTCTTGAAGTATTTTCCTCATTAGTGAGTTGGGAATTAGATACCCTAACAGGATGGAATACACAAAGAGATGATTCAGGAACATTCTATGCCCCACTTCAAAGTATCAATTATGAAGCAAACAAAGTCTTTATTCGCTTATTCGCAATATTAGAAAGTTCAGAAGAAGAGTTACCAGATACCTCTGATCCAATGTCCTGGACTTGGTTAGTATTATTATTTGGACTTGCAAGTCTTGTTTATCCTAAGAAAAAATCATAATCATCTAAGATAGACACATGTTGTCTATCTTTTTCTTTTCTTTTACCTCACTACACTTTAAAATAATGTGGTGAGGTTTAATTATGATTGAAGTATCCGATGTATCTAAAGATTTTATAAAATATGAAAAAGGCAAATTGTAAAATGAAGTCGTCCACCCAATAGAATAAAAGAAAAGCACCATTTAAAGAAACCGAGTATCATAGAGTTGCGAAACACATGAGAAAGGATCATTAAATGATGCCCTTAAATGATACAACGACTTTACACAAAGGACAACACCTAGCCCTTACTGAGCGAATTGAAATTCAAACACTTAAACGTCAAGGTCTCTAGAATCGTAGAATCGCCAAAGAGCTGAATCGAAGTCACAGTACGATTAACGATGAGATTAAACGCGGATGGGCACGACAGAAGAAGATCCTAAACGGTCAAACCATTTATTCAGAAGACTATTATGCAGAAACAGGACAACTGGTGTATGAACGCTCACGACAAGCGTGTTTGCCGAAGTTTAAACTGTTAAAAGTAGATCGATTCATCCAATACGCTAAAGAGCAGATTAAGGACC
>JAGXSD010000032.1 GCA_018333955.1 Erysipelotrichia bacterium | reverse complement strand
GCCCCTACCAAATTTGGGTTTCTCGCTTGTGGGGTTTACCCGTTCCACTCCTAAAATTTCTTCTAGGACTACGTCACTGTGGCACTTTTAAAGGCTACCTTCATATGTTTCCACTTAGAAGTATCGCCAGCCGTCAGATGTCTCTGCCTAAACTTATGGTTTCGTTTAGCACAATCACTACCATCATCTCAGATGGTGCGAGCATGGACTTTCCTCTACCCTAAGGCAGCGATTGTCCGGATGTCAGATTATTTTTTCTCAAGAAGTGCTTCTAAGCGTGCTAAGCGCTTAAGCACATCACTTTGCGGAGCACTATCATTATCTTTTAAAGTAGCTATAGTAGTGTTCGCTTCAATGAGTTGCCTTTGGTATGACTTTAAACTTTCTTCAAGCGTTTCAATCTTAAAGACAAGTGAAGCAATCATTGATTCATAGTGTGCATAATCATGCATAATATCATCTAAAAAGCTATCAACTTCAAGGGGTGAATATCCTTTAAAATCAACGTTAAAACGTTTATTTAGGATTGATTCAGGGCTTTGTTTTAGTTTATCATTCATGAGTGCACTCCTTTGATAATTATGTCAAATAACTCCTTTTTATGCAAGTCATCATCAATATTGAGATAAACTTCATAGATTTGGTATAATATCACTATGATTCAGTACCCTACTAAGCGAAAACCTATGAAAGAAAGTGCTATTTCCACCAAAAATCGTGGGATGTCGCTTGAGTATGATTTGAATTTAACCAATGAATACTATCGCGCTCATCAACTTGCGAATGTTCATAAGAAGCCAACTCCCATTCAGGTCGTTTCTGTGTCCTATCCTTCCCGAAATAAAGCTAAGATTGTGGAAGCATACTATAAAACACCTTCAACGACCGATTACAATGGGGTCACTCTGGGGGTTTATTTTGATTTTGAAGCGAAAGAAGTCACTGATATGAATCGCTTTGCATTACCAAGAATTCATGATCATCAAATCCAGCATCTTAAAGATGTCATGTTTCATCAAGGATGTGCTTTCTTAATTATTCGATTCGTCAAACATGATTTAACCTTCTTTGTGCCTTTTGAAAAGTTTTACCACGAGTTATCCATCACATCACTTCGCTCAATTCCACTATCATGGTTTCAAGCAGAATGTGATATAATACCTCATGGGTTTACACCGCCTATTAATTACCTCCCACATGTACATCAGTGGATCAAGGAGAAACATGTCAAATAAAACTAAACAAACTAAAAAAATTAGAACCAAGAAACCAAAACGTCATGTGATTTTGACGTTGATTTCTTTTGTGTTCACCATGACGGTTGCTGCATTTCTTGCAGGGAGTGGAATGACCATTCTGATTGTCTCATCCATGTTAGAAGACAAACCCATATTTGAAGCCGAAAACTTTAACTCAGCAGAATCAAGTAAAATTTATGATATCAACGGAGAATTAATTGCGGATATTGGACTTCATTTACGTGAAAATGTTCCATTTGAGCAAATTCCTCAAACTGTCATTGATGCCTTTGTAGCCATTGAAGATTCACGCTTCTTTACTCACAACGGGTTTGATATTCCTCGGTTTTCAGTGGCTTTATTAGGTAACTTACGTGGGATCATCACAGGGTCTTCAGGTTTTTCAAGTGGCGGTGGTTCAACCATTACCATGCAGTTAGTTAAAGGGACTTATTTTGAAACTGAATATGCCTTAGCTCCTGTGACCATAGAGCGTAAGATTCAAGAAATTGCATTAGCACTAGAAACAGAAAACAGTTTTTCAAAACGAAGAATTTTTGAATTATATGTCAACCGAATCAATTATGGGGTGCCTTCATCCCGAGGCATTCAAACCGCAGCACAATACTATTTTGGAAAGAACACTCAAGAACTTAGCTTAGGTGAAGCTGCATATTTAGCAGGTGTTATTAATGCCCCTAATGCATTTAATGCTTACACGAATTTAGAATTAGCAACATCTCGTCGTAATGATGTGTTATATCAAATGCGTCGTCATGGCTATATTTCTGAAGCTGAAGAACAAGAAGCACGTAGCATTCCATTAGAAAATTTACTTGCGGGACGTACAACAATCGAAGGTCGTCCATATCAAGCGTATATTGACGTGGTTGTTCGTGAGGTTATCAACCTTACTGGTCGTGATCCATATAACACACCCATGAATATTTATACTTACATGCAACCTACTATCCAACAACAAATCGATGATATTCAAAACGGAAACATTAACTTTGAGTTCATTGATGAACTACTTCAAGTCGCCGGGGTGGTTATGGATCATACCACTGGTCAAGTTGTAGGTGTTATGGGAGGTCGTGACTATAATGGTGAGCGTTTGCTCAATCGTGCGATTGATGCTAGAAACCAAATTGGCTCGACCGCCAAAGGTATTCTTACCTATCCTTTAGGATTTGAACATCTAAACTTATCAACCGAGGAAGTTACCAAAGATGAACCAATACTAATTGCAGGTACCCAGTTTATTCTTAGAAACTTCGACCGCCGATATCGTGGTGAAATGACGATTCGCTCAGCATTCGCAAACTCTATGAATATTCCTGCGTATCAATACCTTGAGCGAATTACGGGTACGATTGGTGCTCGCAGAGTTGTAGATTACATTAATTCAATTGGTATTCCTACGACAGTGAATCAATATGACTTAGGATTTGCATTTGGTGGATCTAACTTTGTGGCTTCACCAATGCAACTTAATGGTGCATATGGCGCAATCTTTAATGATGGTCAATACATCCAACCTCATACTGTATCTCGAATTGAGTTTAGAGATGGATCTAATCCACTCGTTCCTCAATATGCAAAAACACGAGTTATCTCTTCTGCTGCTTCATTTTTAACACTTGAACTAATGCGTGATGCCATTTATGGAGGCTATCCAAATGCTATGTCACAATATCGACGTACTAATTTTGTGACCTATGGTAAAACTGGGACCACCAATTATGGACCCGAAGGCGAAGCATTAGGTATTCCTGAAGGCTCCGCAAAAGAACACTGGGTAGTTGTTGGAAACACCAAATACGTCGCCACGGTATGGGTTGGATTTGATAAGGCCGTTGCCAATCGTAACACTTACATCACTTCCGCCATTAACTCGCAAAACTATCGTGGACGTTTGATGAACTTACTCATGGATTCCATTCAAAAAGTTCAAAGCACGTATCCATTATTAGTGCAACCTGAAACTGTTGTTCCGTTAACTCATATTTTAGGTCCTCAACCTTATCTTTCACCCACTGAAAATCTTGATCCATCAATGATCGTTACTGGTTTAGTGAAGAGTACTGGCGCAAACACTGTCCCTGTTCCATTCCCTACCCCATCCAACAATGGACCATTTACTGCATCTTCGCTAGGAACTGTAGCTTCTCAAACCATTACCGTTGAAATGCCAGCTTATCCTGATGAAGCCGCCACAATAAGAGAACCAGTCACGTATGAAATGGAACTTATTACTCCAACTCAAGAAGCTAAAGCAACAGGCACTCGTTTGTTCTCACTCTCATGGATTCGTGGTCCAATTGCTTATGTCGCCCGAATTAATGTGAATGGTGAAAATCAATACTTTGTATCGAACACCCCAACCATTCAAATACCACTCATTAATGCCACTCAAAGTTCAATGGAAGTCTGTACGTTCTATGCCTATGAATACTTCCTCGATCAACGCTCCAATGTCGTGTGTCAAAACGTAGCCTTAGCTGATCCAAATATCTTATCCGTCCCAAACTGGATCAATCAAGCTATCTCACAGTTTAGAACATGGATGCAATCCCTTAACCTCACAAATGTCAATTTCGTAACGACTCAAGCCACACTTCCTGCCAATGTAGGACGCATTACTGCTTTTGATCCTAGTAGCTTATTAAACACCAATATTCATATCAATGATCTTAAAGCTACCCCGCTTACCATCACTTTCCTAGAACGTGTGGTCGACTTAACCCAAATCATCGGACAAACCCGTAATTATGCTTATAACGTATGGCCATCACGAGGATTTGTGGTGATGAGTGATGCTGCGAGTAATGTCACAGGAACAAGTGTCATCACAGACGTGCTTGTGAATGGGTTACCTGCTACGTCGATTGAGACTTCTAAAGTTAAAAATATTACCTTAGTTTACGAAACACCATAAAACAAAGTGATCACATGATGAATGATTTCATCAACGTGATCACTTTTTTCTTTGATAATAGAGACATTGTGATTGTAATGGACATGATTCACACTGTGGATTAATGGCTTTACAGTGATAACGTCCAAAGAAAATCATAAGATGATGAGCTTTGGACCAATCTTCTCGCTTTATCTTACGTTTGAGTTTACGCTCAACATCATAGACACTATCCAACGTTTTCGCAAAGCCAAGTCGCTTAGAAACACGATCAACGTGAGTATCCACCGCAATCGCAGGTTGATTAAACCACACTGATAAAATCACATTCGCAGTTTTAACACCGACACCATCAAGTGTTAAAAGTGCTTTTTTAGTGGAAGGTATTTCCCCTTGATACTCATTCACCACTTTACGAGCCATTTGCACTAAAGCTTTAGCTTTATTTTTATATAATCCGATAGTTTTGATATAAGGCTCAACATCACTCACCTGGGCATTTGCTAGCGCATACACATCAGGATAGGCTTTAAATAGCGCTGGGGTCACTTTATTCACTGATACATCCGTCGCTTGCGCTGATAATAAAACTGCGCAGGTAAGCTCATATGCGTTTGAATGACTTAGTTCTGCTTTGGCATGAGGAAACATGGATTCCATGACGGAAAGCGCATAAGCCACTTTCTCATTCACTAAACAAGTCCTCATCTTTCATATTTGCTTTTTTCCAATTTTCTAATATTCTTCCAATGTAAGCCATCGAGAGTTTATCCTGAATAATGGCTTGGCGTAAGGCATGAAGAATCATGGTTTGTGAATACATTTTTGACCATAAAGCAAGTTGATTATATTCTTTTTCACTCAGGAGTCGCTTAAATCCTTGTTCATAGGCATCATGTAGACTCATGGTGACTTGAGTTGGTTGGTGATGTGATTTTAGAAAACAGGCATCTAAATTAAAGTGGACATGACCTTGGTGATGTTCAATCACAAGATATCCCTTTTTCTGAAGTTGTTCAATCGCATCATCAACCTTAGAAATACTTTCATGAATAGAATTTGAAAGTTTTTCTAATGTGATATGTTCTTGATGTTCATTAAAATGATGCACCATGACTAGCACTAAAGCTTCGAGTGAAGACACTTCAAAGGTATGTAATTCCTCTAGTAAATATGTCATTGTGTTAATAAATCGTTGTTTATGCCACATGTGCACCTCCTATGATTGTGTCCAATGCTTTGTTTTGATAGAATAGCGTTATGAATAAAAAACTTGTTATGATCCTTGTTGGGATAATGGTTTTCATTGGATCGTTGACCTTAGCCCACATGCACTTCACAAAGCAGTCTAATATGATAAATAAGTCTTTATTTGCGAGTGACATTAGTTATGCGCAACTTCAAGATGATATTAAATCAAACATCAATATTAAAGCTTATTTTATGTGTGAGCGTAATGCGGATTGTGAGTATGTCATTTACTCACTTATCAAACCAGTCATGAATAAGTATCAGGTTGAGAAACTCATTAATGTCACCTTTGTGGATATGGATGATGTTTCACGTCAAGTTTCTGCACCCCGATTGAAAGAATTATATCAGATTCAAAGTATTCCTGCGTTTGTATTGGTGGATACTGCTTCAATGAACATTTTAGGGACCTTAGAATATTCTAAATCAAATCCATTAACTCAAGATTTAGTTGAAGAATGGTTACTGACCTATGGTTTACTACGATAATCTTTGAATGAGTTGACTCACAAAAGTGGCACTTTGTTTGGATGCATGCCCTAAGAACTCATCAAATGACACATGATTGTCATGATCAAACACTAGATCAGAAATCGAGCGTGCAATAATCCAAGGAATGTTATAGGTGCTTGCGACATGAGCTACAGCAGTTGATTCCATATCGGTCGCTAAAACATGTTTAAAACGTGATTGCATTGTCTTAAATAATGCTTCTTCATGAATAAACTGATCTCCACATACCATAGGTCCCACATGAAGTTGTGATAAACCTATGTTTTTAATATGGTCAAGAATCGTTGGATTGGCTTTAAAAACATACCAACCTTTTTCATAACTCATTTCATGACCAAATGACGTAATATCAAAGTCGTGATACGCACACATACTTGCTACAACGATATCCCCGATCTTCAGTGAACTATCAAGTCCTCCTGCAGAACCAATATTGATAATTAACGAAGGTTTAAACGTTAAAATGACATATGACGTCATGGCTGCTGCACTGACTTTTCCAATGCCACTTAACCCAACAATCACATCTTGATTCAAATGCTTGGCTTGGTAGAGTTTAAACGGGGTTTCTGAAAAAACACTGACTTGCTCACATAATTCTAAAAATGCATCACATTCTTGTTGCATCGCCGCAATACATACAATCATACTTTTCTCCTTGCATGAATCATCCATTTTTCACATGGTTGAAATCCAACGTTTCCATCATCAGTTTCGACACTTAATTCCCATAACGATTCATTAAACACTGCTCTAATATCTGCTTCAGTAAATAACGATTGAAATATAACCTCTAAGGTTGGATAGTCACTTTCATACCACAAAAAAGTATGACGTAGTTTTTGTTCATCTTTTTCAAGAATATATTCATATTCAATGTTTTCAAGTACACCACTTTCACTGTAACCTGCTTCATCCATTCGATCTGGGTGATGAACATCAAAAGTAAAGACACCATCCACTTTGAGGTGTTGATACACATGATTCACAACATCTTGAAACTGTGACAATGAGGTGCAAAAATTAAGAACATCATTCATGGCGAGAACGCGATCAAATACCATGGGAAGAGAAAATTGACTCATGTCCATCACATGATACTCAATGTTTGGATCATGCGTCATCATTAAAGCGTGATGGATCATGGTGGATGAAAGATCAATGCCTACCACATGATTCGCAAATGGAGCACATAAGCGAGTAAAGGTGCCACTGCCACAACCACAATCAAGAATATTCCCATGAAGTGGAATCTGTGTAATGAAAGACCATAAATCTTCACTACTTCCAGATTCGCTCATCCATGATTCATACAGTCGTTCTAGGACGCTGTTTTCTTTAAATACGCGGCCCATAATTTCTCCAATTGATAGTGTGCTCGCTCTTGTGGATCAAACACATGGACGACCACATCACCACAATCAACACTTACCCATGTGGAATTGGCTTCTCCTGAAATCTTGACATAGGGAGCAAGGCTTTGAACACTTTCTTCCACTGCATGCACAATCGCCCAAATTTGGCGTTGTGATGAAGCACTTACGATAATAAATGCATCCACTAAGGCGTGATGACCTTTAAAGTCGATGATTTGAATATTTTCTGCTTTTTTATCTTCTAAAACTTTGATGATTTCACTAATCATTGGAAAATCCTTTCAATATTTCTTGTTTTGCATCACTCAAACTTATCATTGCCAGTGATTTTATGGCCACAAGCCATAATGGTCGTGCGGGTTCAATTTTATCGGCCACATATAAGCATGTACTTAATGCATTGATTGAAGTCCCTTCAGTATGATGAAGGATGGCTTGAATCACTTTTTTATCAAACACTCCATAGCGATGTTTTGCGAAACTAGCACTCACAAATGCATGTTTAGCATAATCTGGAATGGTGAGATGGGCATACTTTGATCGTTGAATCCACTGATCCATCAGTGGCTCACTCATCCCCTTTGCGACATCATGAAGGAGTGCACTGAAACTAACTTGTTCTTCATTAAGGTGGTGAGCCTTTGCGAGTTTGATGGCCATAGTATGAACTCTAAGTGTATGTTGGAAACGTTTCTCACTCATAATGGCCCCAATGAGTGGTTTAAGATAACATCCTCTTGAAAGCATGGCTTTGCGCACTCGAAGCGGGATATAAGTTAAATCATGATGTTCTCTAAAGCGAGTTGAAGAGGCTGGATGATCCATTTGAATCCATTTTTTCGCCCATGAATATGGTTGATGATGAGTTCGAGATACGCCAATAAAATCAATGAGTGTCTTTAATCGCTCACTTTCAAACCATTGTGGGAATGTTTCAAATTGATCTTCTCCCATCACCCAATAAAACTCATGATGAGGATATTTTTTTCTTAATGCGAGTACGGTATGGATTGTTTTTGAAGGTTGTGGTAGTGATGCTTCTATATTACACACTTTAAGTCGTCGATAAGGTTTAATCATGACTTTTATAAGTGCTAAGCGGTCATCAAAGGATGCACTAACTTCATTTTTAAGGGGTGAGCGCATATTGGGGATAAACCAAACTTCGCTCACTTCACTTAAGCGCAACACGGATAAGGCCACTTTTAAGTGTCCTTCATGAATAGGATCAAAACTTCCGCCAAATAAAGCTATGTTCATGGTAATTTTATCTTTTTATCACTGCTTTGTTTATATAAGACAATGACACGACCAATAATTTGAATCACTTCGGATTTAGTATGAAGTGCACATTCAATGGCCACTTCATTCACACTTTGTGGACATGATTTAAGGACTGAACACTTAACGAGTTCATGAGCTTTTAATGAGACTGAGATGGATTCATAGAGATTGTCACTAAGTCCTTCTTTACCAATTAATACAAGGGGTGATAAAGAATGAGCCAATGATTTAAGATACTTCTTTTGTTTTTGATTTACCAACATAATACGTCCTTTGTTTCTTTAATGGTTAGATTTGGATGAGTATGCACGCTAATCTCACACGTTGTTCCCACCACGTGCATCCAACACACATGCGTGATTTCAATATCACACGATCCTTGAAAGGTCTTTGAGTGCTCATATGGATTGGATTCTAATAGACTAAGATTGCGTTTAAAAGACTTGGATTGTGCACTCATATATAGGGTAATGCTTGAAGCTTCTTGAAGATGACATTCAATGAGTGCGACATCTTCAATCTGAATGACACAATCTCGTTTAAGGTTGTATGTAATCGGTTTAATTAAACCATCCACATGAACTGATTCAATAATGTGGTGTTCTAGTGTATCAAATGGATGAGGCGTGTCATCAAATCCGGGATAATCAATGAGTGTGAATTCATCAAAGGGCATTGTCACAGGAGCTTGGGTCGTATGCGCATAGGGCGAGGTCAATAGTGAGGACTCATTGATGAGCGCATTGATGAGGCTACTCTTTCCAGCATTCACACGTCCAATGCATGAAAATGTGGTGCGTGCACTTGCCTTCATTGCTTGAAGAATATGATCTTTGGTCCAAGGGAGTTGCTTTGAGAATGGAACCATGTACAGTGGATGAAGTTGATAACGCACACACAAGGCTTTTATTTGATCAAGACGAGCATGCCACAAGTGTGTTGGATAGACATCAAACTTGGTAAGTATCATAACAAAGTCGTCTTGTAGCCAGCTTTTATCAATGCTTTTAAAGCTTTCCTCAGGATACATACTATCCACACACCATAAGACAAGCCCTGATGTCAGGTATGATGGTTGTTTTGGCATCTCTTTTTTTATGGTTGAAACATCTTTGTAGTGTTTATATCGAAAACAGGATTGACAGTACGCTGACCCCACTTTAGGAGAATATCCCAGTGCTTTTGGATCACTGTTTTGAAGTGGGTGACCACACCCTTTACATGGTTGATTCATAACTTTGGATCCATTTCTTTTCTATTTTTCGGATGATGTTATTGTAGAGAACATCTTTGCTTGAGAGCGGTTTGTGATAGACACACACAAAATGATTAAGCTTACCTCCTAAGATGTCGGTAATGAGTTGATCACCAATGACAGTCACTTGAGAAGGCTTCACTTTATAACGCTTAAGAACACGAGAATAATGAGGACTTAATGGTTTCATCGCCATTTGAATGAGTGGAGTATTCAGTTCTTTGGCGAGTGTTTCAAAGAGTGGATGTTTGTTATTTGAGATGAGTACTGCTTCCCTATTTAACGCTTTCCAAGTCTTAATCCAATCCATGCCAACATGATTAAATTCATGAGTTGCTTTATTGATTAAGGTATTATCACAATCAACCAAGACAAGTTGACACGTCTCACTCAAAAGGCTCACTGATAAATCATCAAATGAGTTAATGATACGATGTGGTTTTAAGAGTCGCTTCAACATAGTCACATTATACCAAAAAAGTCTCGCCTCATGAGTGAAAATGTTGTATCATTGTTTCATTCGGTTTTAAAATGTGGTATAAAAATACGGGGTATTCATATGAACACAAAAGTGATGCTTATAAATGTGGAAGTTGTTTCCACTACCTATATTCAAGATTTTAAGAATTTACATCATCGTTTAGCCAATGATCAATTTAAGGTTGTGGATGATTTTTATGAAAGTGCTATCTCGGCAGCTTATGATCAAAAAGAGAAAACGAATTATCGTTATCCTCGTTTTGATTTATTCAGTGATAATCATAAGGCCTTATTTGATCATGTGAACACACAAATTCATCCACAAAATCCTATACTAAAATCACTGGTCAACCTTGCACAACAGTTTGGTTATAAAATAGCTTTTATCTTTGATCAACCTAAAAAACAAGGTCAGCATTTAGCCCCTGCCCTTCTTGAGTGGGTTGAGGATGCGGTTGTATTTTTTGGAGATCAAAGCTTTTTAGGAAAACCCGAACCTAACTTATATGTTCGCGCCATTAAACACTTTGAAGCTAATGCTAATCATGCTTTGATTATTGATAGTTCCCGCAATGGGATTTTAGCGGCACATTTAGCCGATGCTCGTAGTATCTATTTTGATCAAGGTCTAGGCATAAGTGAGCGCATCTTTAAATACTCAACGTATCAGATTAAAGAAATGTGTGAAATTGAACCCATCTTAAAAGCGATTGAAAATGAAAGATGAAGGAAAATCTGAACTAGTAAACTAAAAGTAGACATTCAATAAAAAAGGATGTTTACTTTTTTTATAGGAGGAACACTATGGGACGTCCAAAAGGTGGAAAGAATAAGCAGTATAGTTTCGAATATAAGTTACTGATTGTGAATGAATATGTGAATGATCATGAATCATATTCAACTCTTGTAAGTAAATATAGAATCGTTTTTTCAGTGATTCATCGTTGGGTCAGGATTTATTTGGACAAAGGTGAAGAAGGATTAAAAGGAATACATCAACGTAAAGGTAATCCTTACGCGGCTTTACACACGAGTCGAAAATTAAGCGAGATTGAACGACTTAGGTTAGAACTGATGAAGAAAGACAT
>JAGXSD010000031.1 GCA_018333955.1 Erysipelotrichia bacterium | reverse complement strand
GATGCCTTTCCTTGCACATACTCATGAACCACTTGTTCTTTGAATGCTTTAGTATAGGATCGATTTCTTGGCTTATGAGAAAAGATATCTCTCCCATGGGTTTGGTAAATGTGAACCCATGATTGAAGTGCAAATTTGCTCACGCTTAATTGTTTGGCTAGACTTTGATAACTTCCTCGACCTTCTAAATAGTCTACACATGCTTGAACTATGGTATCAACTGAATATTTCCTCACTCGTCCCATTAAAAAACCCTCCACGGTAGCTCTAATTAATTAGAGTGTCTACTTAGGAGGGAGCATATCAAAAGGCATGTTTTAATTTAATCAACTGAAATAGTCTCACACTACAATGATTTAAATACGTTATTGAGTAGAAATATTATAGTATTAATCTAATCTTCTAATTAACTAAATTATTGAGAATGGCTTGCCAACCTTGACGTTGTAGGTGGTGGGAGTTTTCATGTTCAGGTTCAAAGCGCTCCACCACTAAAGTTCCATGTGGCTTTTCAAACAGCTCAATAGACACTTTTCTTCCATCACCTAAAGTGAATTCAAGACGTTTGTTTTCTTCTATCTTGGTGTATGTTCCCCAGAAATCAAAGGACATGCTTCCATCCTTCGCGGCCATTTCATAATGAAATTCTCCACCGACTCGTAAGTCATTCTTAGCATTTGGGCAATGCCAATCCTCACTGGCGAAATTCCACGTCTTCACTAGTTCTGGTTGAGTTAGTTTGGTCCAAAGCGTTGCAGGTGAGTGTTTTGATCTCGCTTCAAGTGTAATAAAAACTGGTGAACTTGACCATAAACTTAATCGCTCTTCAATTAAATCAAATGCTTTGTTCCAGTTATCTCTAAACTCTGTTTCATAAAACTCAGGGATATCTTGTACCATTTTAAAGACACATTGACCAGATTCATGAGAAACAAAGGTGTAATTCTCAAAAGCAGGAGTCCAAAGTTTTACCTCTTCACTTTCATAATCTTCAATCCCATTCATGACAAGACCAAGGTGTTTAATTGAAATATGATTTGGCCATTCACTGACCACCACTTCTGAAATCATTCCACTCTCAATACCAGATTCATCTTCCATGACAAATCGAATTCCACTCCCTGCTGACCAATCTCCAATAAACTGTGATCCTGGTGAGAACGCAGATGTCCAGAAGCGATAATGATCAGGATCTACAATCATCTCCCAAAGGTTTTCAGGGGTTGTGTTAAAACGACGTTCTAATTCTAGTCTTATCATATTCCTCCTAGATTGCCTTTCAAATTAGGCTTACTCTCAATAACGGTGTTTGAATGTTATTGAGGTATGGTTGATAATATTGTAGCACTTTTCACAAAGAAACAAATAGTTTACACTATGGCATATTTGTTTATAGGGACCTGTGACAATCTTTGTTTAATAGAAAACCATCCCGAAGGATGGTCTTTAATGATGAGTATGCACATGAATATGTTCAAGTTCATGTTCAAATGCTTTGAGTGTATCACTGATTTTATGAGTGTTTCCAGCGTTTTCTTTATCAAAGCGTTGTTTTACTTTGCCATTGGTTTCAATGGTTCCAGGTCCATTTGCACATCCACCAACACATGCCATACCTTCTAATACATCAAAGTCTTGACGTTTAACTTTAAGCATAAGTAAAGCCTTCTTACATTCACCACACCCATTACCCACACTACTTCTAAAGGCTGGTTGCTCATCTTCTTTCATAGCAGCTACTAAAGCTGCACTCACTCCTCCTACACGAGCAAACTCACGACCATATTTTGATGCTTCAATGGTGTTATCAACATTAATCCCACTACAATAAACTCTTTGAGACACAAGCATAGCAGCAATCTCTTCAAAGGTTAATACATAGTCAACACTCGCATGATCATCTTCATAAGCTTCTTGTTTCTTCGCCACACATGGACCAATAAAAACGGTAATCACATCAGGATATCGAGCTTTCATAAGTTGCCCCATGACCATCATCGGTGATTTCATGGTGGAGACATAAGGTTTTAATTCAGGATAATGAATTTTCACCATATTCACAAAAGCAGGACAACATGAACTTGTCATCGGTTGACCTAATGCGATTCTTTCCTTAAGTTCTTCTTTTTCATAGTAGGCTACAATATCCGCAGCTGCCGCTACTTCCACCACCATATCAAATCCAAGTTGGCGTATACCTTCTTTAATTTGAGGCAAGGTTGCACTATCAAGTTGTCCTTGAATGGAAGGTGCCACCATCGCAATTACTTTTCTATCAGACTTAAGTTGTCCAATGACATCCCTCATATGAGATATATCTTCAATGGCTCCAAATGGACATGCACTTTGACATGCGGCACAGTTAATGCATTTTTCCATATCAATCTTTGCAATCCCATGTTCATCCATACTGATTGCATTTACAGCACAACTTGCTTTACAAGGTCTAACTGTTTCCACGACCGCATTGAATGCACATGCTTTAACACAAGCACCACATTCTTTGCATTTATCAAGATCAATATGAGCTCGATTGGGACCCATGGTAATCGCATCAAACTTACATACTACTTTACATGACTTCGCCATGCATTTACGACAGTTGTCCGTAATATGAATACGTTTAATGGTACACCCATCACAGGCCGATTCAATCACATGCACAAACTGACGCTCATGAGTCACTTCATCTTTACGAGAATTAGGGAGTCTTCCTAATGCCATACGCGTACGAGCGCGAATAATTTCTCTTTCTTTATAGACACAACATCTAAAATTGGCTTTTAGGGTTGGGATAAGTTTATAGGCAAGATCATCATCTAATGTTGGAGAGATTGAATCACTAAATGATGCTAGTGCTACCTCTCTTAAGACATCAAATTTAAACTGGCGTGCTTCATGATCAAAGAGTCCCATGACCTTGTTCTCCTATTTGTTAATTAATTCACAAGGAGTATAGCACAATCAAAAAGCACCTTCAAGTGCTTTTGTGAAAATAATAACTTGTTAGCGTTTTCAGAATTTTTAGGGTAACAATAAGATGAATTGTAAGGGTTATCAGTCTTTCAATGTGGAAACTTTGTCGTGCCATTTGATACAGATGTCCATACCCTTGAGTTTGTGAGTGAAGTACCTCAACCATGATTAGAATCTTTAAGGTGGTCGGAAATACCATGTTAACCATGGATCCTAACTCATCTTTAATCCGTGCACTTCGCACCATCACCCACTCTTCAAAGAAGGTCGGAGCAAATATCTTCATGACATCTTGTTCATCATCACTCAGTGAAGTCAAGGCATAATCAAGTCTTTCAAACACTAATGGCCATATCACAAAGCTCACAATGATATTCACACTCTGAGTTAATCCAAAGAGTACTAACCCAATGAGTAAAATCGCTATGGTTGGAGTTGTGGCCATCCATTCACTAAGTTGAGTGACCACACTTTTCACAATCGGAATATACACCCCAATCACTACAAGTGCGAAACTTAGTAATGCAAGCATGATTAGTAAACTCATCGCATGCATGATTGAATTGAATAAGGCTTGAATCCAAGTGATACTGAGTACTAACTGAGCATAATCGAGCAATAATGTCGGAATACTAGGTAATACTTGTGAATATGGCGTCCACCACAAAAAAGCCTGATATAGAATTAAACCTATGATTCCTATCAAGCCAGCTTTTTTCATACTAGCGAACCATCATATTGGGTTGAAGTTGAAGTTCAAATAGATTTAAGAACGCATTAAGATCATTCAACTTTTCTAAGGCATAACATGGTTGTAATCCTAATAAGGCATAGTTATTCATGAGTGGAGTCATGTTCTCAATCATAAGACGAGATTTCATCTCATCACTTAGTTTACCTAAGCGCTCAGTTGCACTTAAATTAGTGGAATGAGTGGATTGAATTTGATTCATGAGTGAACTTAATCTTGATTTATGGGCTTGATAGAATGATTCACTGACATAGATTCCTGCTTGAGGATAATTACTTAATCCTGTATGTTTTTCATACACTTCTTGAATATCCATAAGTATGGATAAGTCATGCTGATTAATCATCGTTGCAGCTAATGGATAAGCCATAAGCAGTGCATCCACATGCCCTCCTAAGTATAAACTCATCGCATCTGCCATCGTAGGAACTGCTTGAATCGATGGATTTAATCCTTCCTTTTCAAGTAAATATTTACTTAAGACTCCTGGAATGCCTGACGGTGCAAAGACTGCTAATGATGCATCATTTAAGTCCACATCTTCCTTACCTAAGATCACTAAGTTACCCCAAGATGCTATTCCAACGAGTTTATAGGATGTTTTATTTTCCATTTGTAGTTTTGTGACACTCACGATGGGGGCTACAATCACATCATAATTTTGACTTGGATTTAGAAATTCACTCATGATGGGATCAACCCCATTCACAATGTCCACATTGATATTTTCTTCATTCATTAAATCAACGAATAATATAGATGGAGCTCCTGTAGGAACTAGAACATTAACTTCACGAGTTTCTTGGGTTTGACATCCAATTAGGATAAGTCCCCCTACAATCACAACAATGAATGCTTTGAATAATTTCATGGTTTTCACCTCACAACTATATTAGTGAATTTTTTAACAAATGTCAATCATCTTGTGAAAATCACATAAAAAACGAATAAGTCGCCTTATTCGTTTCAATGTTTTATTTAAGATAAGTATTAAACCAGTCGAGTATTTCCTTATATGAGTTTAATCTTGCCTTTGGTTTTCCACTACGTGTTAAATCGTGATTTTCGTTATGAAACATCACCATCTTGGTTGGAACTCCTAAGAGTTTTAATGAGGCGAACCATTGATATCCTTGATCAATTGGACAGCGATAATCAAGTTTGGAATGAACCACTAAGGTTGGTGTCTTCACTTGCGTTACATATTTGAGCGGTGAATTATTCCATAAAGCATTGTGATCAAGTGGTTTATGTAAGTCAGCTTGAACTTGATCTTTCACAAAGTAATGTCCAATATCACTCACTCCATAAAATGATGTCCAGTTACATATGCTTCGCTGAGTGACAGCCGCTTTAAAGCGTGTGGTATGAGAAGTAATCCAGTTGGTCATATATCCACCATAAGATCCTCCTGTCACTCCTAAACGGTGTTCATCAATGTTTGGATAAGTTTTAAGCACCTCATCCACAAAACACATCAAATCATCATAATCACGTGTTCCATATTCACCACGAATATCCGCAAACTCATTGCCTCCCCCATCTCCACCGACAGGATTACAGAACATCACCACATAACCCTCATTAGCCCATAATTGCATTTCATGGACATAAACTTCACCATACACTGTCTTAGGACCTCCATGAATCACTAAGATGGCAGGATAAGGCTTGTTTTGATCAAAGTTAGGAGGTAATAATACCCATCCATCTGTAATACGATCATGATGTTGGACACTAAGTGGCAGTGGTTTTACAACATGTAATTCATTAAAGACATGTTCGTTAAAACTCGTCTTAGGGGTTCCATCCAAGGTTGTAATCTCTTGAAGTTTTTGTCCCTGCATTGAGATAAGAATCCATTCATCATGAAGTCGAGTTAGTCCATCACATGAACCATTTACTTCTACTTCATTAATGATCTCTAAATCTTGATTTAAGAAAATCAGTTTTGAATGGTCTTTTTTTGTGACATTCAATACCAAGGTGTCTTTAAAGACTCCCATGTTTTGGGAACCATACAAGCGAGCATCTGAATTTATTGAGTTTCCTAGATTATAGAATGGATCAATAACCGGAACAAACACTCCGTCTTTTAGGACACATACTTTCATATTTTCATTGAGACCATACTTTTTACGCTCATTCACATAAGCGACAATCTTATCATTAAATAATTCAAACCCACCTAAAGCAACTTTGGCGGTAGAGAGTTGTTCAACTTTTGGATTAATAAGTGTGGTTTGGTAAAGGAAACTGTGGATAGGTCGGACTCCTTTAATTGGACTTCCCATAAAGACCACACGACGTTCATCGTGACTGACTTCAAAACTTGATACATTAAGATTAACAGAAGTGAGTGGAGTTATGGTTTTCCCATCAGCACTAATATGTACAAGACGTTGACGAAGTTGATCTATAAAGCTTCCACCATTGGTATAAAATGGAACTTCTTTAATGACTTGCATGAAGTCAACATCCTTCATTTGTTTTTCTAATGCTTCTCTTTGTTTCTTAGTGTAAGTATGAAACTTTGGATGGTCTACATGATACACTGCTTGCGCGACACAACTGCCATCTTTAAGAAAATGTGGTGATGAGATAGGTAAGTCTACTTTTAGTAATTCATACGCTTCACCTCCATCTAGTGGTAAAGCATAGATGGTGGTGGACATTGGATTTGCTTTTTCATCACGTTTTGCGCTAAAGATTAATGTTTGATCATCTTTCCATGCAACATTAGATTCTTTTTTAAGATATGTCATTTGCTTGTGTCCATGTTCATTGAGTAACATAATGACACTTTCATACTTGTCTTCTTCTAAATTCACACTACTCTTGACATAAGCTACTTGTGTTAGTGAAGGATTAGCTTTTAAAGAGGATAAAAACGTAAACGATGTAAATGTTTCTGGTTTCATAGTCATCTCCTATTGGTTTTATTATAGCACCATCATTTGTGAATGATGCATCGGTTTTGATTTCATAACATATAAAAACTTGCCATTTTCAAGGCAAGTCAATTATTTTCTTCTAAATATTAATGATATCAATATTCCTACAAATAATCCTACTCCTCCACTTACTCCAATCCAAAGCCAAGGCAGTGTAGATGATGATGTCATAGAAGCAGGGGTAATAAATAAAGCTTGGGTTAAATCACTCACTTCAATGATTCCATCTTGACTTGCAAGTCGAAGTGGTGTGTTTGGATTATCAATTGCATAGATATTTAGTTCATATCCTTTTAATGACTCATCAATCATCCATGATCCTTTTAGTCCTGTTGGTAATGCGGAGTTAAGACCGACAAACTGACCTAAGGCAAAGTTAAAACGAGCTAAATCTTGAGTAGTAAAGGTTTTAAAATCAATGAAGACATCACTACTCATCTGTTGAGTGGGTTGAATAAGAATGGAGGTAGTCCCTTTTCTTATTAATAATGTTTTATCTAGTCTTAACGCTTCATTAATAAGACTTGCGGGAACTAATTCTTGAGCTTGTAAGTCAAGACCAAGGGTATTAATAGACATATTTCCTAAAGAAACTAAAGCATCAGATGGAGAGACAAAGAAGATATCACTACGTCGTGTAATCTTGATAATAATCGTTCTCACATCATTATTTTCCGCAATGACACGTACTTCAATGGTATTTAATCCTTCTAGTAGATTAATTTGACTTGCGGCTTCAATACGTTGCGTTGCATCACTTGTTTGTACATTCAGACTTGTTTGATTCACATCATTGCGTACACTACACTCGTATTCATCCACTTCATTAGAGAAGTTTAGAGTACATGCACTGAGGATAATGTTACTAATGTTTGTGCTTCCTGATATGAAGACGGGATTACCTTGTTCATCCTTACGACGAACGTTAATGGTATAAGTTCGTCGTGAACCATTTTCAGCAGTCACAACCACATTAAAGTTATTTTCATAAATACTTAAAGGAAATGTTCCAAAACCAGTTACAGAAGCTTTATTATCTTCAACACTACCCCCAATGGTAATGTTGGAAACATTATTTTCAACATCAACCACATAACTATTCACAGCCTTAGAGAAGTCTAACGTCCCACTACTTAGAGTTAATGATGATAGAAAGTTATTCCCAGATTTTGCGGGAACCATTGTGATGGTAGTCGAGGAGTTTGTTCCAGAGAAATCAGTCGTTCCATTTGAACCACTCACACCAGTAAAAGATATTGTGGTACTTTGTCCGACACTAAAACCTGCTCGAGGACGAAAGCGTATTTGAGCTGCTGTAAAACTGCCACTACGTGGTGTTTTGAAGTTTACGACTAATCTTGAACCAATCGCAACATCAAAGCCATTGTATGTAAACTCACTTTGAACAAGTTGAAGTTTTGTGCTGTCGTAGGAAAAATTCCCTTCGATGGCGACAATACCACTCATGTTGGCCACATTCACATTGACTATAAATTCCTCTGCTGGTTCAATGGTAATGGGATTGGGTCTCATGGAAGTTGTAAAGTTATTGGCGAAGATCGGATTAATCGATAAGATAAGAAGGGTTAATATTAAATAGAGCTTTTTCATAGGACTAATGTATCACTAATTAAGTGTTTAATCAATTCAAAAGGTCTTGGAATCAAGGTTATTAAATTGTGTATTCTCATGTTCTTAGTTATAATGAAACTATGAAAACATGGATGAAATCCTTTCTTTTAACATGTGTCTTTCTAACACTGAGTGTGGGTCGACTAGTTGCTTTAGCACCCTCAGATTTTGTGGTGGAGTTTTTAAATCAACCTAATCCAGATTTAATTATCCTCATGCGTCGTCCTTCTAATTTTCAAAAAGATAATGTCCTATTTAACTTAACTTCACATCTAAAGATCTCTGGGTTCAGTGATATGGATGTGATTAACTCTCCATTTGAAGATGAACCTTATGTGATTCATTTAAAGAGTGAATCTCATACGCAAACCCTAAATGCCTTATCCTCACTCTCACAAGATGCAAGAATACTAACGATTGAACTGGATGTCCTTCGAGAACCTACGATTGTTTACAATGATCCAGGTCGTATTAATCAGTGGTATCTTAATAACTTATCTTTAAGTCAAGCTCATGATAATATGGTGTCTTTTGGATTTCCTTTTGGAGGATCAAGTGATATTGTGGTGGCGGTTATCGATACTGGCCTTAATCAAGGTCATCCTGAGTTTACTGGAAGATTATGGGTGAATCCTTTAGAAATCCCTAATAATGGGATTGATGATGATCTAAACGGGATTGTGGATGATGTGAATGGGATTAATAGTGATACGTTAACCAATAACTACAACGACTCCAATGGTCATGGAACCCATGTTTCTGGTGTAATTGCAGCCGCAACCAATAATAATCAAGGGATGGTAAGTATTGCCCCTAATGTAAGACTGATGCCGATTAAAGCATCTCGATTCTTCCCAACTGAAAATGCTGAACTACTTCCAAGTAGTGCCATCTATAATGGTTTAATGTATGCCTACAATCAAGGGGCCCATATTGTGAATATGTCCTTTGGAGGAACCTATTATCTTGAGAGTGAAGAAGTGATGATGCGTAGCTTATCAGCGCACATGATTTTAGTCGCAGCAGCTGGAAATGAAGGCAAAGCTATCTCTTCTGAACCTTTCTATCCTGCTGCGTATGATGGTGTGATTGGTGTGATGGCGTATAAACAAACACCAAATGCGGATGGCTCGATTCTTAGTAGTTTCTCTAATTATGACAACACATATGATGCTATAAAAAACTATGATATTATGGCTCCTGGCCAAAACATATATTCAACTTATCCCAATCAAACGTATGCCTATATGAATGGAACATCCATGGCTTCACCTATGGTAGCCGGGGTGGCAGCACTTTTAGTCTCAAAACTTGGTGGATTCAATGTTTATGATGCTCCTACGATTGCGAAGATGCTTATCGATGCGAATCCTAAAGCTTTAGGAATCAAAGTCAATAATGTGTCCTATGAGTATCCTAAGCTCAATGCATTAAGTTCACTTCTCGTATCTCCTGTTATTTCAGAAGTGCAAGTCATTGATGAAGGTGATACTTTTAGAATTAATGTGAGTGGTGATTTCTTCTTACCTAATATTCAAGCGTTAGTGAGTCAAGGAAGTGTGATTAGTATCAGTGTGGAATCCATGAAAGCCTTAAGTGTGGTGGTAAGTGTACCTGATCAAAGTGAGATTACACTCACACTTCGCCATCCAGACCTTACTCAAGCAACAGTTCAGCTGTACATAGAAGGAGATACTTTAGTTGAAGAGCTGATTATCTCTCCAACTTCTTTAACATTTACAGAAGCATCACCTCAAACTATAGTCGTGAATGTGCTTCCTGAAAATGCCACAAACAAAGGAATAACTTTTACTTCTCTTGACCCTAATATTGTGAGTGTGAATAGCTTAGGCGTTGTGACTCCAATACGACAAGGAAACACCCAAATTCAAGTGAGTTCACAAGATGGAGCACAAACTTCATTTGTGGATGTGAGCGTAGTCTTAAGTGAAGTAGGGTTAACATATCGTGTCAATGACACAAGATTTCCTCAAAAGAGCACAATAAATGCCATCATAACTGGCTCTTCAACGTCAATCACCTCTGGAAGTAGTGTGGCCACATCTTCGAGTGTTACGTTTAATGTCACATTACCGATTGGTTATGTGGTCATTGCATGGATCGTGAATGGAGAAAGAATTGAAACGCGCGCATTAACTCGCGAAGTCACTTTAAGTCAAGTTAACAACACAGTGGTAGTCGAGTTGATTCGTCGAGGAGATTTAAATAATGATGGAAATCTTACCACAACTGATTTAGTGCAACTTCAAAGATTACTGGCTGGCATCTTAAATTCTTCGCTTGAGCGTCAACTTGCTGGGGATGTGAATGAATCAAATTCATTAACTACTACTGATTTGGTACAACTGATGAGAATCTTAGCAGGAATTCCATTGACAAATAATGAAGAAAACTTTCTGAAAGAATAATCGCCTTGGGAACCCCAAGGCGATTGTTATTTATTAACGATGTAATCGAAGATATCATCTCGTATTGGATTTTTCAATGAAAGCATAAATTCAACTGCATTGCTTTTCCCATCTTTTAGAAGTATTTCTTGAGGCACATTAACAAGTGATACTTCACCTAAATATAGAAACTGCTTATCATCACTTGCTTTCTTTCTAACAAATAACATGACTTTATATTCTGGAAAATTTGTGATGATCGATTGTATTTCTTTCGAATCAATTCTTCGATTACTCTTGGATATCCATATCATAGATTCTTTAGATGTGAAGTGATCATGATATTGAATTGATGACTGGATGTGATCTTCCTTATGGTAATTCACAAATATTGGTAAGGTTTTTGATTCATGATGAATGAAATAGCCACCGACATTTTGTTCAATTACCATTTCTTTCCACCCTGCAATTTGCATGACATCCTTAGTAGTGTATGTTTGATATAAGGCAAATCCAGTTTTCTCTGTTTCATTATGATACATGCGCTCATAACGATAGAGTGAATATTCAATTATCTCTTTAACAATATCCTTAAATAAAGGTGACTTAAGATCATCTTTAAAACTTGTAGACAATTGTAGTTTATTTACTTGAGGATCTAGTACCGAGATCCCTTTGAATGAGTGTCTTCCTGTTCCTGTTAGCCATGAATTGGATAAGATATTCTTAATATTTATCACATCATGTTCTTGCATCGTAATGTGATATTCATCGAGTCTTTTTGATAAAAGAAGTTCTAAATCACCGGATGAATGATGCATACATAAATCGAGTGTGATCGCTTCATGAGGGCGTTTCCCATAACCTACAAAGCGAGACAAGAATTTAATGGTCTTCCACTGCCTCTCACTCAGTTCTAGATGAAGAATATTTTCTTTTTCTAAGAAATAATGATAGCTTTGATAGTCTTTATTGGAGAAAAACAAAGTTGGATCTATTGCATTTTCTCGCTCAAAATCCATCAGTGATGGAACTCTATTTAACCTTTGTGATAGTTGATCGTACTGAGATAACAAGAATTTCTTATAATTAAACTTCACTTTATCTAAGGATTCAAAGATTCTATCTTTCACAACTCGTTCAAGGTTAATAGTGGATGGTCCATAAATCAGTTTTGTGCCTTCATGCACAAATCGTCTTAAGTTCTCTTTCTGATAAGTTCGATCACTGGATAATGCAAGTGGAATATGAAAGTTATTAGTGTAGTTACCAATGAAATCAAGAACCAATACATAATCTTTGAACATTGCCTTTCTTAATCCACGACCTAATTGTTGGACAAAGATAATGGCAGATTGAGTGGGTCTTAACATAATAATTTGATTTAAATTTGGAATATCAACTCCCTCATTTAATACATCCACCGTGAATAAATAGTTAATCGTTCCACTAGTTTCACTTTGAAGTTGTTTGATGAGTTCTTCTTTTCTTTGCGTATCATCACTTCCACTGACAACTTCTGATTTCATGTTGTAAATACGCCCATACTCATTAAATAATCGATTGAGTTCAATAGCTTCTTGAACTCTAGAAACAAATATTAGACCTTTTCGCTTTATATCTCTTACCTCATGAAGATTAATTTGCCTTATCAAATGATTAACTCGATCTTCACTGACAAGAGTCTTCAAATCAGTATAATCATCAATGAGTTGTCCATTGATCATTAAATCTTTAATACCATAATAATGAAATGGCACTAACATATTTTCTCTCAAAGCATCATTGAGTCTAATCTCATAAGCGACATGGTAATCAAAAGCTTCATAAACATTGAATCCATCCATACGCTCAGGTGTTGCACTCATGCCAAGCATAAATGAAGGATTAAAATAATTCATGAGATTTTGATAGGTTGGACCACCTACACGATGTGCTTCATCAATAATAACCATATCAAAATGATCTTTTGAAAATGATTGCATGATTTCGGGTTGTGACAGAGTTTGAATCGTTGCGAACAAATAATCACACTCAACTTGTTTATGTGTACCACTCAGTTTTCCATAACTGATAGCTCTATGATTTACTCTTCTAAATGATTTAATAGCTTGATCAAGAAGTTGTTCACGGTGTGCTACAAATAGCAACCTTCGTGGTTGATGGATTGCAACATCAAAAGCTGCCAATAAGGTCTTACCTGTCCCTGTTGCAGAGATGAGTAAACTTCTTCTTTGGTTTTGAGCACGTGCTTCCTTAAGTGCTGCCAAAGCTTTCACTTGCATTGCATTGGGTTGAAGAGTAGTAAGGTTATAGTAGCTTTGTTGTTCTTCGATGATGTGTTGTTGAGTTTGTCGCTTATATTTTGCTTCATACTCACTCAACATTTCATCAGTAATGATTTCTGATCGATCCCACAAGCGATTAAAATCTTGAGTTACTTCTTTAAATAACTGACCTTGAAATGTTGAATGAAGTAAGACATTCCATTCTGTATTTACACTTAATGCTTCTTGAGTAAGATTAGAACTCCCTAAAAGTAATTTCTGATGGTCTTCATATTGAAATAAGGTGCCTTTCACGTGCATGGCATCCATCATATTGAAGCGAACTTCCAAGTTTTTAAATGTTTGTAATTTTCTTACTGCACTTGGCGATGTGAAGTTTAAATACGCTGATACAATAATCTGTCCTTCAATAGCTTTTTGTTCACACTCTAAAAGTGTAGAAAACAATGCTTGTAATCCACTATCACTGAGAAATGCAATCGCCATTTGAAAAGATTCACATTCTAGTAAACAACTTTGATATACACTGAGTACTTTTAATGCATTTGAAGGTTGATTAATAATGAGTTGCGGTTTTAGTCCTTGATGATTATGATGTTGATCATCAATGTATCCTACCACTAATCCATCAAATATTTTATCTTTCATAGATACCCCACAGATAAAAACATTATAGCAGCTCAAGCATTAAAAAACCCATGATTTCTCATGGGATAAGTTATTGAAGTTGCTCTGAAACAAATCTTACTGCATTCTTATACGCAATCTTTTCTACTTCTTCTTTGGTGAACCCTACAGTGGCTAAAGCCATGAGTAGGTTTTGAGACATCGTTGCGTTTTGTAGATCAATACCCATAGATTGAGGACCAAATGGTTCTTTTAAGAAATCCATATAGTCAAATCCAATACACAAATGATCCACTCCAACCACAGCAGCTATTGCTTTCGCATGTTGTGCTAATTCAATAGCATTTTGTCTATTAGGATTCGATGAAATAAACTTCTTAACAGCCACTAAACCAATAAGACCTCCAGAACTTGCGATGGCTTTAAGTTGTTGATGAGTAAGGTTTCTTTCTACATTTTGTTTTTCTCGTGTGTTTGAATGAGTAGCCATAAATGCTCCTACACACACATCACTGATATCATAAAATGATTTTTCATTTGTATGAGAAATATCCACAATAATCTTTTTCTCATTCATCTTTTGTATCACTGCTTTTCCTAATGAAGACAATCCTCGACGTGGATCACCTGAGATTCCTGTCGCAAGCATGTTTTGATCATTCCAACACAGCGATGCTAAACGAACCCCATAATCATACATCGTATCCACAAAAGCTAAGGCATCATCCCCTTCTTTTAGAAATCCCATGCCTTCAATACTCATGATGACATTAAGTTTATTCTCCACAAATGATCCATCAAGTGAAAGATGGATACGCTCATGATTAAGATCTATTTCTTCACGAAGTGAACTTAACATAAACAAAGCATCGTCTAAGGTTTCTTTTCCATCAAAAAAACAAGCCATATTAATAAAGCCAATTTCACCTTCTTCAAACTTAGGAAGATGATATTTTGCTAAGATGTCTTTTTCTCCACTTTTGCGCTTATCGGCGACATCCATCCCAATATCCGCGTGCATATCAAATATTTTCATACTATTTATTATATAATAATTAATAATCTACGCATTAGAAACTTAAAAGGAAATTATGTGATGAAAACTGCACTAGTCAATGCCAATATCTATAACAAGGATGAACATGTAATGCTGATCGAAGATGGAGTGATCGTAAGCTTTGAAAACCAATGTCCTCCACATTATGATGGAGAAATCATTGATGTTCATAACCAATGGGTCTATCCTGGTTTTATAGACTCTCACATGCATCTTGCGTGGTATGGACAACTGCTTCATTCACTAACATTATTTGAATGTTCAAGCCATATGAGTATTCATACAAAAATTCAAGAATATCTTCATACTCATCCTTCATTAACACTTCTTCATGCTCGAGGATATAATGATGGTTCATTTCATAATGAACCTTCATTAACTCGTTTTCATCTTGATCAGATGAGCCCACTCATCCCCACCGTTTTGACTCGGGTATGTAATCATGTAGTGGTGGTGAATACGCTCATGCTAGAAATGATTCAAGAGAGATTTAAAGATCATCTTGATACATCATTCTTTGATCTTGATGATCAAGGACAACTCAATGGGGTTATTAAGGAACAAGGCATTGGTTATGTGAATGCATGTCTTCCAGATCTTTCTAAAGATGATTATTTCAGTTTTCTAAAAACTGCAGCCCAAAAATGTAGTTCGTATGGTATTACTACTGTAGGAACTAATGATTTATGGATGCATAATCCTGAGTACAATCAAGTTAAAGAAGCCTATGATCTTTTTTCAAAAGAACATTTCCTTCGTATCTCACATCAAATTAAGATGGATGAACTCACAGATTTTGATACTCTTGAAGAGCATCCAATTCAAGAAAATGAATTTCAATTTAAAGGTCCTTTAAAGATGTTTGCGGATGGTAGTCTAGGTGGTAAAACAGCTTTAATGAGTCAACCCTATCTTAATACCAACACTTATGGTGAATCCACCATTGAACAAACCCACTTAGAAGCAATGGTCAAAGAAGCAAATCAAAGAAGAATGCAAGTTGTTGTCCATGCGATTGGTGATCAGGCGATTGATCATGTCGCTAAAGCTTATGCCCCTTATACTCAAGATGGAAATCCACTTCGTCATACCATCATTCATGTTCAGATTACACGCCCACAACAAATCAAAACCTTAGCCAACCTCAACATCATGGGAATGGTTCAACCTGTATTCTTACGTAGTGATGCGCCTTTACTTAAGGATAGACTTCCACAAGATATCATTGATCATTCTTATGCATGGAAAACCATGATGGATGAAGGAATGAAGATTGCGTTTTCAAGTGATGCCCCCATAGAAGATCCTAATGTTTTTGTGGGAATGCATAGTGCAATAACCCGAATTGATGCCTATGGTGTTTACCCACAAGGACATACCCCTTCACAATGCATTGATCTTGATAATGCATTAAAACACTTTACTAATATGGGAGCTTACTTACTTCATAAAGAACATGAACTTGGACAACTTGAGGTTGGATATAAAGCAGATTGTTTTGTATCTTCACAATCATTGCATTCATTGTCTATGGATGATCTTCTTCATCATCATGTGAGTTGGACAATGGTAAATGGTAAGATAGTGTATCAAAAAACATAAATAAAACAAGGGAGTAATGAATGACTCCCTTGTTTTAATTGGTTTATTTAGCTTTAAATGTATTGAGTGTTTTATTAATGGCTTCTTCATCACCAGGCTTGAACAATCCTTCTAAACCACCCACTGCCAAGATAAGTCCTACCGTATCTCCATTACTAAGTTTCTTTAATTCCTTCAAATAATGAAATGAATTCTCATCATTTTTATAATTTTTCATCTCTTGAGGTGAAAGGATAGCCACAGTCCCAATGGTTTCAATTCTAAGTGCTTCACCTTCTCGCTCATTATGGAATACAACCGTCAATGTTTTAGGTTGTGCATAAAAGTAAAGTCTACCTTGTGTGAAATCTTGATATTCAAGAATGAAAGGAAATCCGACCAAATCCTCAACTTGTCGTAACCCACCTTCAATATTTGTACTATAGGTCTTCTTTCCTAAAATCTCAGCCATTTCTTTCAACATTAATGCTTCTTCAAGTTGATTTGATAACTCATTATTTTGATTTTCTAACTCTTGAATTTTCTCAGCATGTTCAGTATTAAGTCTTACTCGTTCTTGAATGAGTTGAATTCTTTCTTGTTTTAAAGATTCTACTTCAGCTTTCAATGCATCAACTTCATTCTGTGAACATCCTGAAAGTAAAACCATTGCTAAGATAAATAATAAACCTAGTTTCTTCATTTTTCCTCCACCGCACTTGCGTTTGTGAATATTATAGCATAAGAAACTATAAACTATTTTCCCATCTATTAAGTTTCTTCTTGAAAATTCTTTGGGTTGATTGACAATCAACCCAAAACACCTTCTTAGTGTTCATTCAATAGTAGAATGAACGATTTCCATTGACACTTGCCCGCAAGAAAAGTGTATCATTGACCCCCAGTTGCATCCAGCAACTATTGGTTGCATGTCGCAACTACATCTATTAATCTCTTTAAAATTAATAAAACTTCTTTCTCATTTATAAACTCGAATGGATGAAAGAAGATTGTATTATTAAGAATGTTTTATGGCTTTATCTGACCAATCTTTGTGACTTTATCAAGTACTTTAGATTGACTTCCTCCAAGTTGATTATATTGATTATTACCCCAACCATAAATGGTTCCATTTTTTGTGACTGCAATAGCACTACCACTTCCCACTCCGCTAGAAATCACTTCAACATCACTGAGAATTTGATGGTGATAAACAGAATCAACACCTTGGGTTGGTGTATTTCGCCAATTTTCTAATCGATACAAGGCACTGTCGTTCTTTAAGATATAGATTGAGAATACATCTGTGTGAACATTCTTAACATCGGTGGCAATTTTAAAAGGTGTTTTTATAATAGTTTCAAATGAGTTGTTGATGCGAAAATTATGATTATTTCCTAAACCATACAACTCGTTTTCTTGAGTGATAAAGAGTAATGCCTGATGAGCATAAACCATATGTTTGATATTATAATCAAAGCTTATTTCAAGTGGAACACTTTGACAAGTCACATCTTGATCAAAAAATAGTGAGAGAACATTTCTATCAATTACAGCATCTTTCGATCCACCCCAAATGAACCATCGCCCATCCAGTGTTCTGGCAACCGCACTCCCACTAAAAGTTTCAACGCTAACTTCTTTGACATCATCTAAGACCTTAGTTAGTCTATGGACTGAACCTGATTCAACATTCGGTTGTGGATTAACACGACAATCTTCTTGCCCTAAAACCCACAATGAATCATCATTTTTAAGAATGTACAGAAGTCTTGACTCATTTCCCCATATCATTTTCACATCATCTAGAACTCTTAACATCTCCTCTTTCTTCTCATTGGGTTGCAGCGAAAACAATCTTGAACTTCCCCATTCCCATAATGATCCATCATTTTTTAGTGCAAAGGTGACATTTGATAGTGAAACTACATGTTTCACATCAGTCATGATTAATGTAGGTTCATTAACAGACTTTGAATTTAAATAGCCTAACCCATAAAGATTTTTCTGATTCGAAATAAAGTAAGATGTGCGATGAGTAATAAATATTGAGTCAATGGAATCAGACAATACAAAAGACGGAGTCAAAACTTGACAACCATAAAGCGTTAATAAAATGATAATCAGTAAACCCTTTTTCATTGTATTCTCCCCCAAGTTTAACACTATAATAACATGAGTTATTCACCATAAACATCCTCAATTCAATAAATTAAAAACTTCCGTAAATTGCAATGAGAAGTCGTCCACTTTGAATTAAGAAGTCACTAAGGAACCGTTTGTACCTTGAATTTGATTAAAGTGGAATAAGATGGATTCAGTCGGTGTTTGATAATTGAGTATTTTACGAGGCAAGTGATTCATCCAATGCATCATTTGTTTGATCTGTTGGACCGTATAATCTTTAAGGGATTTCCCCTTAGGAATGAAGCGTCTTAAAATTCCATTGTGTTTCTCATTGGCTCCTCTTTCCCAAGAGGCATAGGGATGAGCGAAATATACATCACTTAATCCAGATAGCGTTTCGGATA